>NZ_JBJHAJ010000013.1:0-130530 GCF_054051015.1 Blastococcus sp. SYSU DS0616 | reverse complement strand
GCGTGCGCCCGGGCGAGGGTGAGCTCACCGTGGACGTCGTCCTCGCGCCGGCCCCGGAGGCCTGACCCCGCCGGCCGTCGTAGCGATGTGCGGCGGGGGGGGGGGGGGGGGGGGGGGGGGGGGGGGGGGCCCCGCCCCCCCCCCCCCCCCCCCCCCCCGACGACGATAGCCGCGGGGAAGGCTGCCTACGTGGCGCCGAGTTCGAGCCAGACCGCGGTGTCCGGGGGCAGCAGGTCTGCGCAGGGCTCGCTGGACAGGAGACGGCGGCCCGCACCGCGCAGGTCCAGCGGCTCGTCCGACAGGTTCACCACACACCGGAACGCCGGTCCGCGGTCGAAGGCGAGGACGCCGGAGGCGGACCGGCACCAGGAGAAGTCCCCGCTGCCCAGGCCCGGGACGCGCTGGCGGAGGTCGAGCGCCGCGCGGTAAAGGGAGAGGGTCGACGTCGGGTCCACCAGTTGCGCGGCGACGGTGACGCGCGCCCACTCCGCGGGCTGCGGCAGCCAGGGGTCGACATCGTCGCCGGTGAACCCGAACGGGGGGCGGTCACCCGACCACGGCAGGGGGACGCGGCACCCGTCACGACCCCGGGCGGTGCGGCCGGACCGTTGCCAGGTCGGATCCTGCAGCACCTCCTCCGGCAGGTCCTCCACCTCGGCCAGGCCGAGCTCCTCGCCCTGGTAGACGTAGGCGGAGCCGGGCAGGGCAAGGGTGAGCAGCGCGGCCGCGCGGGCCCGGCGGAGCCCGACGTCCAGGTCCGCGGCCGGCGCACCGGTGTCGAAGCCCATGGTGGCCGCCGCGCTCCGGGCGCGGCCGAAGCGGGTCACGTGCCGGGTCTCGTCATGGCTGGACAGCACCCAGGTGGCCGGCGCCCCTACCGGTTCGAGGGCGGCCAGGCTGGCGTCGATCACGGCGCGCAGCCGGCGCGCGTCCCACGGGCAGGCGAGGTAGTCGAAGTTGAAACTGGTGTGCATCTCGTCCGGCCGCACGTAGCGGCTGAGCCGCTCGGGTCCGTTGACCACGGCTTCGGTGACGAACAGCCGACCGCCCTCGTAGCCGTCCCCGATCCGCCGCCAGCGACGGAGGATGTCGTGCACCGCGTCGACGTCCCAGTGCGGGTTGCCCACCCAGGTGCGGGACTCGAACAGGGCTCCTGGGCGGTGGCCGGCGTCGGGCAGGCCGGGCACCTTTGCCATCGCCGGCGCGGCGTCGACCCGGATCCCGTCGATCCCCCGGTCGAACCAGAACCTCAGGATGGCGTCGAAGTCGTCCCGGACACCGGGGTGGTCCCAGTCGAGGTCGGGCTGCTCCGGGGCGAACAGGTGCAGGTACCACTGCCCCGGCGAACCGTCGGGTTCGCGCACCCGGGTCCAGGCGGGGCCGCCGAAGGCGCTGATCCAGTCGTTGGGCGGCGTGGAGCCGCCTGACCGGCCGTCGCGGAAGAAGTATCTGCTCCGCTCGGGCGCGCCGGGCCCGGCGGCCAGGGCCGCACGGAACCACGGGTGCTGGTCGGAGGTGTGGTTGGGGACCAGGTCGGTGATGACGCGCAGCCCGAGCCCGTGGGCTTCAGCGAGGAACGCATCGGCGTCCGCGAGCGTGCCGAAGCGCGGATCGATGTCGCAGTAGTCGGCGACGTCGTACCCGCCGTCGGCCATGGGCGAGGGGTACCAGGGAGTGATCCACAGGGCGTCGACGCCGAGCTCGGCGAGGTAGGGCAACCGGCGGCGCAGGCCGCCGAGATCGCCGATCCCGTCCCCGTCGGAATCGGCGAAGCTCCGCAGGTACACCTCGTAGACCACGGCGTTCCGCCACCACGTGTCCCACCCCATCGTCGCCATCTCCGAGCCTGGTGAGGTGCTGGAACGGCCGCCCTTCAGGGTCCCGCGCCGAGCCTGCGAGGCGTGGGGGGAAGGGTGGTTCTTCCTCAGGCCGAGGCCGCCGTGGCCCCACCCACCTGCGCCCCGCGCACGGGTGCACCGCCCTCGGGCCCACTGCCCGCCTGCGCCTGCGAGCCCTCGAGCTGCTCGACGCGGTCCTGTGCCGCCATCCGGGTGAGCTCGGCCCCGGCCTCCGCGTCCCGGGTCAGGTTCTCCCCGGTCTCCGGGTCGAAGACGTGCACCTTGCGGCTGTCCAGCCAGAACTCCGCCTCCCGGCCCTCCCGGATCCGGCTGGTCGCGTCGATGGAGACGATGGCCTGGGTGCGCAGCTCCTCGGAGTCCAGCTCCTTGGACAGCTCGCGCAGCTGGGTCTTGATCGACTCCGGGGCCTCGTACGGGATGTAGGCGTACTGCGAGTCCCCCAGCCACTCGGTGACGTCGACCCGCGCCCGGAACGTCGAGCCGAGCGGGCGCTTGGCCTCGTCGACCAAGGAGGCGTCCTCGAAGTACTCCGGCCGGATGCCGACCAGCAGCAGCTCGCGGCCGGCCACCTTGGCGGCGCGGCCGGCGTCCAGCTCGATCGTCCCGAACGGCGTCTTCAGCGTGTTGCCCTCGGGCGTCGCCGGCAGGAAGTTCATCGGGGGCGACCCGATGAATCCGGCCACGAAGAGGTTGACCGGCTGCTCGTACAGCTCGCGCGGCGACGCGACCTGCTGGATCTGGCCCTTGCGCAGGACGCAGACCCGGTCGCCGAGGGTCATGGCCTCGGTCTGGTCGTGGGTGACGTAGACGGTGGTGATCCCCAGCCGGCGCTGCAGCCGCGAGATCTCGGTGCGCATCTGACCGCGGAGCTTGGCGTCGAGGTTCGACAGCGGCTCGTCGAAGAGGAACGCCTCGGCCTGCCGGACGATGGCCCGGCCCATCGCGACGCGCTGCCGCTGACCACCCGAGAGGTTGGCAGGCTTGCGCTCCAGGTGCTCCTTGAGCTCCAGCACGTCCGAGGCCTCGTCCACCCGGCGACGCACCTCGTCATCGGGCATCTTCGCCAGCCGTAGCGGGAAGGCGATGTTCTCGAAAACCGTCATGTGCGGGTACAGCGCGTAGTTCTGGAACACCATCGACAGGTTGCGGTCGCGCGGCGCCAGGTCGTTGACCCGCTTACCGCCGATGATCATGTCGCCGCTGGTGATGTCCTCGAGGCCGACGATCATCCGCAGCAGCGTCGACTTCCCGCAGCCGGAGGGGCCGACGAGGATCATGAACTCCCCATCGGCGATGTCCAGGCTCACGTCGTTGACGGCCTGGAACCCGTCGCCGTACTCCTTGACGATGTTCTTCATCTCGATGGAGGCCATCAGTGTTCGTCCTCTCGGGAGGTCGATGCGGTGGAGCGGGTGGGGATCATGACGGTCAGCCCTTGACCGCGCCGTTGGTGAGACCGGCGACGATGCGCCGCTGGAAGAGGAGCACGAGGACGACGACCGGGATGGTGACGATCAGAGCAGCCGCCGCGATCGCGCCCGTCGGGTCCTCGAACTGGGAGGCGCCGCTGAACAGGCCGAGCGCTGCCGGCACCGGCCGGGCCGCCTCGGTGGAGGTCAGGACGATTCCGTAGACGAAGTCGTTCCAGGCGATGAAGAACGCGATGATCGCCGTGGTGAACACCCCGGGAGCGGCCAACGGCACGATCACCTTGCGGAACGCCTGCCACGTCGTGGCGCCGTCGACCTGGGCGGCCTGCTCCATCTCCCACGGGATCTCCCGGAAGAAGGCCGACATCGTCCAGATCGAGATGGGCAGCGTCAGCGACAGGTACGGGAGGATCAGGCCGGGCCAGGTGTCGTAGAGACCGATCTGCCGCCACACGTTGAACAGTGGCGTCACGATCGAGATGACCGGGAAGATCGCCACCGCCAGCGCCGTGGAGAGGATCACCTTCTTGCCCGGGAAGTCCAACCGGGCGATCGCGTAGGCGGCGAACATCGCCAGCAGGCAGGAGATGGCCGTGGCGATCAGGCAGATTCCGAACGAATTGCGCAGCGCGGGCAGGAACAGTTCGCTCGCGTCTCCGGTCAGGACCGTCTCGTAGTTGCCCCAGGAGACGCTGGTCGGCAGGAACTGACCGTTGGCGATGTCCGACGGGGCCTTCAGCGAGATGGAGATGATCCAGGCGATCGGGAACAGCGCGTAGACGACGATGATCGCGCCACCGATCCACCACATGATCTTTTTCCGAGCAGACATTGTCACTCCCCCCGCGTCGAGGCCAGATCGACCTTGAACGCCTTGATGAAGGTGAAAGCGATCAGCACCACCACGAGGAACAGCAGCACCGACACCGCCGATCCCAGCCCGATCTCCAATCGTGCGATCGTCTGCCGGTACGCGAGGAACGACACCGATTCGGTGCCGTTGGCACCACCGGTCATGATGAAGATGCTGTCGAAGACCCGGAACGCGTCCAGGCTCCGGAACAGCAGGGCGACCATGATCGCCGCCTTCATGTTCGGGATCGTCACCCGCCACAGCCGCTGCCACCACGTGGCGCCGTCGACCTTCGCCGCCTCCTGCAGCACCTCTGGCACCTGCGCCAGACCTGCCAACAGCAGGAGGGAGATGAACGGGGTGGTCTTCCAGATCTCCGCCAGGCAGATGACCAACAGGGACTGCCACCTGTCGCCGAACCAGTCGGTGTTCTCGGTGACCCCGGGGATCCAGGCGAACCAGGAGTTCACGAAGCCGGTGTTGATGTCGAACGCGAACTGCCAGGCGAAAGCAGAGACCACGGTGATCACCGCGTACGGGATGAGGATGGCCGCACGCACCACCGGCCGGATGTGGCTGAGCGCCTTGGCCATCACCATGGCGAGCCCGAAGCCGAGCACCAGCTCGACCGCGACGGTGACCACCGTGATGAAGACGGTGACCCAGATGGCCTGCCACCAGATGGGATCGGTGAGGATCACCCAGTAGTTGTTCAGCCCGTTGAACGAACGGTTGGTCGGGTCGGTGAGCCGGTAGGAGAACAGCGACTCGTAGACCGCCTGCACGATGGGGTAGGCGGTCACCGCCAGCATCACCACGAACGCCGGGCCGGCCAGCAGCCAACCGAGCTTCCGCTCGCTGCGCGACCGGTCGCTGAGCCCCCGTTTGGGCGTCGAGACCGGTTCGGTCTTCTTGACCGGCGGGAGCGTGGTCTGAGTCACAGCAGTTCCTCCCCTGCCAGGACGGCCTCGATGAGGTCGGCGGCTGCCTGGCCGGTGCGGCCGGGGTCGACGGCGCTCGCCGGGTGGTACACCCGCTGCAACGCCCCGGAGACCTCGCTGTAGTAGACGGTCTGCGGCCGGGGCGCGGCCGCCTCCAGCGACTCCCGGATGAGCGGGGCCTGCGGGAACTCCTCGAGCACCTCGGGGTCGTCGTAGACCGACGCCAGGGCCGCCGGGTTGCCGTTGGTGAGGAAGTAGTAGGTCTGGTTCTCCTCGGAGACGATGCACTCGGCGGCCTGGTAGGCCAGGTCCGTGTTCTGGCTGAAGGCGCCGACGCCGATGTTGATGCCGCCGTAGGGGGGCCGGCTCTCCTCGTCCTCGACGGTCCGCGGGTAGCGCGCCCACCCGTAGTCCTCGGGCACGGACGGGTCGAGCGTGCCCGCCTCGACGGCGGCCAGCGCCCGGGGCCAGACGAACGGCCAGTTGACCATGAACGCCGCGTCGCCGTCTTCGAAGTCCGTCACGTTGGCGTCCTCACCGGCGGTGGAGAAGGCCGGGCCACCGACGGTCGCTACCGACTTCATCGCCTCGGCCGCCTCCACGGCGGCCTCGGACTCGAGTCCGAGCTGGATGTCCTCCGGGTTCTCGGCGGTCTCCGCGATGATCGAGCCACCCGCCCCCTCGATGAGCGCGTTGATCCAGACCGTGAGCGCCTCGGCGCGAATGCCCTGCGCGGCGATCTGCGTGCCCTGCTCCTGGGCTGCGGCGACCAGTTGGGCCCAGGTGACCGGCTCGTCCATGTCGAGCCCGGCGGCCTCCGCCGCCGACTGCTTGTACCAGAGCAGCTGGGTGTTGGCCCAGAACGGCACGGCGACCAGCTCGTCGTCCCAGGTCGACCCTTCGATCGCGCTCTGCACGACCCCCTCGGTAACCCGCTCGGCGACGTCCTCGGGCACGGGGGCCAGGAAGCCGGCTTGGGCGAACTCGGGGATGTAGGGCGGGTCCAGGCTCATCAGGTCGATCGAGTCGTCCTCCGCCGCCAGCCGCCGGATCAGCTGCTCCCGCTGCTGCGAGGACTCGCGGGGCAGCTGCGCCGTCTCGATGGTGTAGGCGCCCCCCGCTTCCTCCGTGCAGCGCGCGGCGATCTCCGCCTGCCCACCCGAGTCGGGATTGGTGTACCAGGTGAGTGTCGAGTCGCTGCCCGCATCGCTCCCACAGGCCGTCAGAGCGGCGACCGCGACGAGCGAGGCCGTGGCGCTCGCTGCCTTTCTCCTCTGGCGCTTCTGACCAGGAGCGTTCGGCATCAGTCCTCGCCTCCGTTGGCGTCCACCCGACCGAGATCACGACGGTCCTCGGAGCGTGATACAGGCCACAAAGGGTGTCAATTCGAACGGCCCGGACGGCATCGACCCGCGACGGGGCCGGGCCGTGCCGTGCCGTGGTGGACTGCCCTACCGGGCTACGGGCGCCCGGCGATGACCGACGGCGTGGTCAGCTCCTGCGGGGTGCCGGGCAGCACCGTCTCGAAGTAGGAGCGCGCGGCCTTCGTCGTCCCGACGTCCCGCCCGGCCTTCTCGGACAGGAACCACCGGTGCTCGAGGACCTCGTGGAAGACCTCGGCCGGCTCCAGCCGGCCGCGCAGGTGCTCGGGGATGGCGTCGACCACGGGCTGGTAGACCTCCCCCAGCCAGCGGTGGCCGGCGATCGTCTCGGGCACCGGGTGACCGGACTTCTGCTCCAGGTAGGCGCGGAAGGCGCGGACGTCGTTGAGCAGCCGCTGCGCCTGGCGTTCCCGCACCTCCAGGCCGGTCAGCCGGAACAGCTCGCGCCGGTTGTGCCCGGGCTCGGCGACCCGGGTCTCGACGCGCAGCCGGGTGCCCTCGTCGGTCGTGCGCAGCTCGACCTCGCCGACGTCGAAGCCGAGCTCGTTGAGCCGCTGCAGCCGCTCGGCCACCCGGTAGCGCTGCTCGTCGGTGCGGAAGACCTCCTCGCGGGTGACCTCCTCCCACAGCGACTCGTAGCGCCGCGGCAGGCTGTCGGCCACCTCGATCGGGTCGATGCCCTCGGGCAGCAGCCCGCCGTACTGCAGGTCCAGCAGCTCCGCGCCGACCCGCTCGCGGGCCAGGTCGACGTCGTAGCGGCGCTGGCCGGGCGACAGCCGCGGGTGGCGTTCGACGGTCTCGGCGTCGACCAGGTAGGCGGCGAAGGTGCCGGCGTCCAGCCGGAAGAGGGTGTTGGACAGCGAGCAGTCGCCCCAGAAGACGCCGGCGAGGTGCAGCCGCACCAGCAGCACGACCATCGTGTCGAGCAGCTGTTCGGCCGACTGGGCTCCGCGTGGCCCGGAGAACAGCCAGCGGTAGGACATCGAGTACTCGAGGTACCGGGTGACCAGCACGGCCGGCTGCTCGTCGGGCCGGTCGACGCAGATGCCGAGCACCGAGACCGCCGGCAGGCCCTCGCTCTCGAACTGGGCCAGCAGGGCGTACTCGTGCCGGGCCAGCCGCTCGTCGATCTCCTTCAGCGCGTAGACCCGGCCCTCGAGCGCGACGAAGCGCACCACGTGCCGCGAGATGCCGCGCGAGGGGACGTCGAGCAGCAGGGCGTCGTCCCACTCCTCCAGCGGCTGGTGCCACGGCAGCGACAGCAGCCCGGTCGCGTCGGTGGCCGGTGGCCGGAAGAGGTACCTCATGGCGCGCTCCGGGGGAAAGACAGGGTCTGGGTGCCACGATGCCACGCCTAGGGGGCCCGAGGGTCCGGTGACGTGCTGGAACGGCCTCCTGCAGGGGCCCACCGCGAGCCCGCGAGCGTTGGGGGGCAGGAGGTCCTCTTTCAGTCCGCATCGCCGGCGCGGCCGGTCTCACCCCGCCACATGGCGAGCCGGCCGGCGCGGCTGACCGCACGCAGCCGCCGCTCGGCCTCCGCCCGGGATGCGCGCGCCGACACCAGCAGCGCCTGGTCGCCCCGCATCAGCCGGGTGTTCCGGTCGGGCACGAACGCCCGGCCCTCGCGCACGATGAGCACCACCGCGGCGTCCTCGGGCAGCCGCAGCTCCGGCAGGTAGACGCCGTGCAGGCGCGACCCGTCCGGCACGGTCAGCTGCAGCAGGTCGGCGTCCAGCGTCTCCAGCGGGGCCGCCTCCACCTCCACGTCGCGCGGCGTGACCGGGGCCGCGATCCGCAGCCGTCGCGCCACCCAGGGCAGGGACCAGCCCTGCACGAGGGTGAAGACGACGACCAGCACGAAGACGGTGTCGAAGATGCCGGCCGCGCCGGTGACCCCGGCGGTGACGGGGAAGGTGGCGAGCACGATGGGGACGGCTCCGCGCAGGCCCGCCCAGGAGACGAAGGCCTGCTGCCGCCACGGCATCCGGAACCACGCCAGGCTCAGCACCACCGACACCGGCCGGGCGACCAGCAGCAGCGCCCCGCCGACCACGAGCGCCGGGAGCAGGGCGTCGGCCAGCCGGGACGGCGAGGCGAGCAACCCGAGCAGGACGAACAGCCCGATCTGGGCGAGGGTGGCCATGCCCTCGGCGAAGCCGATGCTCGCGGCGCGGTGCGGGAGGGCCGCGTTGCCCATCACCAGCCCGCACAGGTACACCGCGACGATGCCCGAGGTGGCCGCGAGCGTGGCCGTGGCGAAGGCGAGCACGCACAGCGCCAGGATCGCCAGCGGGTAGAAGCCGGCCAGCGGAAGGGCGACCCGGCGCAGCAGCGCCGCCCCGCCGACCCCGAGCGCCACGCCGATCAGGGCCCCCCCGATCAGCTGGCCCACGACCTGCAGCACGATGAGCCACCACGCTCCCGGGCCGGCGCCGGTGAGGTACGCGGCGAGGGTGGTGACCAGGAGGATCGCCGGGGCGTCGTTGAGCCCGCTCTCCGCCTCGATGGAGGCCGCCAGCCGACGGGGCAGGGGCAGCCGCCGCAGGGCCCCGAAGACCGCGGCCGCGTCGGTGGACCCGACCACCGCCGCCAGGAGCAGGGCGAAGCCCCACGAGGCGTCGAGCAACCAGACGGCGAAGGCCGCGGTGATGCCGACGCTCACCGCCACCCCGACGGTGGCGAGGGTCAGCCCCGGCCCCACCGCCCGCCGCACGTCCGCCCAGCGGGTGGTCAGCCCACCCTCGGCGAGGATGACGACCAGCGCGGCCACGCCGAGGGTCTGGGTCAGCTCGGCGTCGTCGAAGCGCACGCCCAGCCCGCTCTCACCGATGGCCAGGCCGAGGGCCAGGTACAGCAGCAGGCTCGGCAGGCCCACGCGGTCGGCCAGCCGGAGCGCGACCGCGGCGACCAGCACGACGAGCGCCCCGAGGGCCAGCGCGACGGTGACGGTCGCGTTCACCCTCGGCCGCTCCGCATGCGGTCAGTCTCCCGTACGGCGGGGGCGGGCTCCCCCCGGTGGTGGCCCGGGGGGGGGGGGGGGGGGGGGGGGGGGGGGGGGGGGGGGGGGGGGGGGGGCCCGGCCCCCCCCCGGCCCCCCCCCCCCCCCCCCCCCCCCCGCCCGGGTCGGGGATGATGGTGCCCGTGACCTCACCCGGCCCCTTCTCCGCGCTGCCCCCGCAGGTCGACCTCCCCGCCCTGGAGCGCGGCATCCTGGAGCGCTGGGAGAGCGAGAAGGTCTTCGACCGGTCGCTGGAGGCCTCGCAGGGCCGCCCGCAGTGGAACTTCTACGAGGGCCCGCCGACGGCGAACGGCCGCCCCGGCACCCACCACATCGAGGCGCGCGCGTTCAAGGACGTCTTCCCGCGGTTCAAGACGATGCAGGGCTGGCACGTGCCCCGCCGGGCCGGGTGGGACTGCCACGGCCTGCCCGTGGAGATCGCGGTGGAGCAGGAGCTGGGCTTCGCCGGCAAGCCGGACATCGAGCGGTTCGGCATCGCCGAGTTCAACGCCCGCTGCCGGGCCTCGGTGGAGCGGCACGTCGACGCCTTCACCGAGCTGACCCGGCGCATGGGCTACTGGGTCGACATGTCCACCGCCTACTGGACGATGGACCCGGCGTACGTCCAGAGCGTCTGGTGGTCGCTCAAGCAGGTCTTCGAGAAGGGCCTGCTGGTCGAGGACCACCGGGTGGCCCCGTACTGCCCGCGCTGCGGCACCGGCCTCTCCGACCACGAGGTCGCCCAGGGGTACGAGACCATCACCGACCCGTCGGTGTACGTGCGGCTGCCGGTCCTCGACGGCGAGTGGGCCGGCCGGGCCGACCTGCTGATCTGGACGACGACGCCGTGGACGCTCCCCAGCAACACCGCCGTCGCCGTGCACCCGGAGGTCACCTACGTCGTCGCCCGCGCCGCCGGTAGCGACGACGTGCCGGTCGTCGTGGCCGAGCCGCTGGTGGCCGCCGTCCTCGGTGAGGACGTCGAGGTGCTCGGTAGCGCCCCCGGCCGCGACTGGGAGCGCACGCACTACCGGCGACCGTTCGAGCTGGTGGAGTTCCCCGACGGGGACGCCCACTACGTGGTGCTCGCCGACTACGTGACCACCGACGACGGCACCGGCCTGGTGCACCAGTCCCCCGCCTTCGGCGCCGACGACCTCGCGGTCTGCCGCGGCTACGGGCTGCCGGTGGTCAACCCGATCGACGCGACCGGGCACTTCCTGGCCGAGATCCCGCTGGTCGGCGGGCACTTCTTCAAGGCGGCCGACGCGGCGCTGGTCGAGGACCTGCAGGCCCGCGGCGTGCTGTTCCGGGAGATCCGGTACGAGCACAGCTATCCGCACTGCTGGCGCTGCCACACGCCGCTCATGTACTACGCCCAGCCGTCCTGGTACATCCGCACCAGCGCGATCAAGGACCAGCTGCTCGCCGAGAACGAGAAGACCCGCTGGTACCCCGAGAACATCAAGACCGGCCGCTACGGCGACTGGCTGAACAACAACGTCGACTGGGCGCTGTCGCGCGACCGGTACTGGGGCACCCCGCTGCCGGTGTGGCGCAACGACGAGGACCCGTCGCGCATCGTCGTCGTCGAGTCCCTGGCCGAGCTGTCGGAGCTGACCGGCCGTGACCTCTCCGACCTCGACCCGCACCGGCCGTTCATCGACGAGATCACCTTCACGCGGGAGGGCGAGGCGGGCACCTACCGGCGGGTGCCGCAGGTCATCGACGCCTGGTACGACTCCGGCTCGATGCCCTTCGCCCAGTGGGGGGCACCGCACCGCAACCAGGAGCGCTTCGAGGCCGCCTACCCGGCGCAGTTCATCGCCGAGGCCATCGACCAGACCCGCGGCTGGTTCTACTCGCTCATGGCCGTCGGCACGCTGGTGTTCGGGCAGAGCTCGTACGAGAACGTGCTGTGCCTGGGCCACATCCTGGCCGAGGACGGCCGCAAGATGAGCAAGCACCTGGGCAACATCCTCGAGCCGATCCCGCTGATGGACCGGCACGGCGCCGACGCCGTCCGCTGGTTCATGCTGGCCGGCGGCTCGCCCTGGTCCGCCCGCCGGGTCGGCCACGAGACGCTGTCCGAGGTGGTCCGCAAGGTCCTGCTCACCTACTGGAACACCGCCAGCTTCTTCACTCTCTACGCCGAGACCAACGGCTGGGACCCCGCCACCGCGCCCGCGCCCGCCCGCGCCGAGCGCCCGCTGCTGGACCGGTGGGCCCTCGCGGAGCTGGCCGCGGTGACCCGCGACGTGACGGCGGCCCTGGAGGACTTCGACACCCAGGGCGCCGGCCGGCTCCTCGCCCAGTTCGTCGACGACCTCTCCAACTGGTACGTGCGGCGGTCGCGGCGCCGCTTCTGGGACGGCGACGCCTCCGCCCTGGGCACGCTGCACGAGGTGCTCGACGGCCTGAGCCGCCTGATGGCCCCCTTCACGCCGTTCGTCACCGACGAGGTGTGGACCCGCGCCGTCGTCCCGGGCCTGGGCGGCTCGGAGGCGCCGGACTCGGTGCACCTGGCCTCCTGGCCGGCCGTCGACGAGGACGCGCTGGACGGCGCCCTGGTCGAGCAGATGGCACTGGTGCGCCGCCTGGTGGAGCAGGGGCGCTCGGCCCGGACCTCCGCCAGGGTTCGCACCCGGCAGCCGCTGGCCCGCGCCGTCGTGGCCGCGCCGGGGTGGGGGGCGCTCCCCCGCGACCTGGTCGCCGAGGTGGCCGACGAGCTCAACGTGGCGGAGGTGCTCGAGCTCGCCGCGGTCGGCGGCGACCTGGTCGACGTCAACGTCAAGATCGACTTCCGCGCCGTGGGGCGCCGCCTGGGCAAGCAGGTGCAGGCGGTGGCCAAGGCGGTCGCCGCTGCCGACGCCCCCAGCCTGGTGGCGGCCTACCGGGCCGGCACCGCGAGCGTGGAGGTCGACGGCTCCCCCGTGCCGCTCGAGGAGGGCGACCTGGTGGTCACCGAGACCCCGCGCGAGGGCTGGACCGTCGCCAGCGCCGGGGGCCTGACGGTGGCGCTGGACCTCACGCTCACCCCAGAGCTGGAGCGGGCCGGGCTGTTCCGTGAGGCGGTCCGGCTGGTGCAGGAGGCGCGCAAGGCCGGTGGGCTGGAGGTCAGCGACCGGATCGAGCTGTTCTGGACCGCCGACGGCGCCATGGCGCAGGCGCTCACCGAGCACGAGGAGCAGCTGGCCGGCGAGGTGCTCGCCGTCGCCGTGCACGCCGGCACCGCCGGGGCGGGCGAGGGCGTCGAAGGTCCGGAGGGCTCGCGCTTCTGGGTGGCCAGGGCCGGCTCGTAGCTGTCCGCCCCGCTCGCCGGGGAGCGGGCGGGGCAGCGGCTCAGGCGCCGCTGCCCCTGCGGGCGCGGGCCCGGTCGGCGAGCGTGCGGTCCGGGCGGCACGCCCCGCACGGGGTGAACCCGTCGGTGCGCGCCTCGTCCAACGGCAGCGGGATGGGCTCGTGGCCCTGGAGGTGGAGACAGCCGGGGACGTGGTACCGCGGGTGCTCGTCGACCACCAGGACGTCGTCGGTGAGGTCCACGACGATCAGCAGATCGGTGACCTCGACCTCCTCGACCGGCGGCTCCCCGGCCTCGGGTGCGGCACCCCGGGCGCGGCCCGCTCCCGACGGGGGCCGCTCGCTCCCCCCCGCCGGCTGCTCCCCGCCCGCCACCGGCTCGGCGACGGCCGACGGGTCCGCGGGCGGGACGGCGGTCGCGCCGGTCGAGAGGTCGGGCCCGGTCGCCGCCGGGGCGGCGTCGGCGGCGGCCGTGGTCGTGGGAGCCGTGGTCGTGGGAGCCGTGGTCGTGGGAGCCGTCCGCTCCGCGATCTGCCGCCGGGCCACGACCAGGACGCCCGCGGCCACGACGCAGGCGGCCACGCAGCCCCAGTACAGGGCGGTGGTGCCGGTGAGCAGCCCGCCGATGAAGAGCCCGAGGCCCAGCAGCAGGAGCACTGCGGCGATCACGATCACAGCTGGACTGTAGGGCGCGCCGTCCGACGGGCGCCCGCCGCGCGCCGTGCCGCGAGGGTCAGCCGGGGGCCTGGGTGACCCGCAGCCCGGTCTGTGCGGAGAAGAGGTGCGCCTCTCCCGGGCGGATCGCCACGTGCACGACGTCGCCCTTCTGCGGCGGGCGGCGGGGGTCGGCCCGGAGCACCACCTGCTCGTCGTCGCCGCCGGTCTGCCCCGTGGCGAGCCGGCCGTACGCGAAGGCGTCCGAGCCGAGCTCCTCCACGATGAGGACCTCGACCGGGATGCCCTCCCCGGCGCCCACGAACTCGACCGACTCCGGCCGGAAGCCCAGGGTGGCGGTGGTGCCGCCCTCGTGGGCGAGCGCCGACAGCGCCTCCCGGGGCAGCGGCACCGGGTGCTCGCCCACGCGGGCGCCGCCCTCGGTCAGCGTCACGGGCACGAGGTTCATGGCCGGTGAGCCGATGAAGCCCGCGACGAACACGTTGGCCGGCGCGTCGTACAGGTTGCGGGGGGTGTCGACCTGCTGGAGCACCCCCGCGTTGAGCACCGCGACCCGGTCGCCCATCGTCATGGCCTCGACCTGGTCGTGGGTGACGTAGACCGTGGTGACGCCGAGCCGGCGCTGGAGCGCGGCGATCTCGGTACGGGTCTGCACGCGCAGCTTGGCGTCGAGGTTGGACAGCGGCTCGTCCATGAGGAACACCTGCGGCTGGCGCACGATCGCCCGCCCCATCGCCACCCGCTGCCGCTGCCCGCCCGACAGCGCCTTGGGCTTCCGGTCGAGGTAGGGCTCGAGGTCGAGGATGCGCGCGGCCTCCTGGACCCGGGTCTGCCGCTCCTCCTTGGAGACGCCGGCGATCTTCAGGGCGAAGCCCATGTTCTCGGCGACCGTCATGTGCGGGTACAGCGCGTAGTTCTGGAACACCATCGCGATGTCCCGGTCCTTCGGCGGCAGGTGCGTGACGTCGCGGTCGCCGACCAGGATCCTGCCGTCGGTGACCTCCTCCAGCCCGGCCAGCATCCGCAGCGACGTCGACTTGCCGCAGCCCGACGGGCCGACCAGGACCAGGAACTCGCCGTCGGCGATCTGGAGGTCCAGCGCATCGACCGACGGGTGCTCCGCCCCGGGGTAGACGAGCGTGGCGTGGTCGTACGTGATGGCGGCCATGGGTCCCTTCCTGCGCCGAGCGGTGTCGTCACTCTGGCACGCCGGGGGCCGGTACGACCACCAGGCCCGCGCCGTCGTCCCCGTCCGGGTCACCCCCGGGGTCGCGATTCCTCCCCCGATCGTGCGCTGACGACGGGACAGCGTGGGAGCGCTCCCATATGCTCCCGGACACAGCACCGACGAACGGGCCACTACCGCTCGGAGGTTGCGCAACCGTTACGGGACCGTGGCCGCCGGGGGCTTGCCGCGCGGCTAGGGTCGCCGACGGATGTGAGCGGCCGCACCCGCCAGCGGGTGCCGGGCACGGAGTCACACGATGCGGCGACGAAGCCGCAGGAGTCTGGAGGGGACCACATGACCAAGCGTGCGAGAGGCCGCGGCGCAGCAGCCCTGGCCGGCGGGGTGGGGCTGACGCTCCTGCTCACCGGGTGCGGCGCCGACGAGACGTCCGGCGGAGGTGGCGGCGGCGGCAGCCAGGCCGCGGCCGACCTGGAGATCGACTGCGCGCCCTACGAGGAGTTCGGCGACCTGGAGGGTGAGACCGTCAGCGTCTACAGCTCCATCGTCGCCCCCGAGGACCAGCCGCACATCGACTCCTACGTGCCGTTCGAGGAGTGCACGGGCGTCGACGTGCAGTACGAGGGCTCGCGCGAGTTCGAGGCGCAGCTCGTCGTCCGCACCCAGAGCGGCAACGCCCCCGACCTGGCCTTCATCCCGCAGCCCGGCCTGCTGGCGAACCTGGTCGACTCCGGTGACGTGGTCGAGCCCCCGGCCCAGGTGGGGCAGAACGTCGACGAGTACTGGGACGAGAGCTGGAAGGAGTACGGCACCGTCGACGACACCTTCTACGCCGCTCCGCTCGGCGCCAACGCCAAGTCCTTCGTCTGGTACTCCCCCTCGATGTTCGAGGAGGCCGGGTACGAGATCCCCGAGACCTGGGACGAGATGATCGCCCTGTCCGAGGAGATCGCCGCCACCGGCGCGAAGCCGTGGTGCGCGGGCATCGGCTCCGGCGAGGCCACCGGCTGGCCGGCCACCGACTGGTTGGAGGACGTCCTCCTCCGCACGGCCGGCCCCGAGGTCTACGACCAGTGGGTCAACCACGAGATCCCGTTCAACGACCCCGCGGTCGTCGAGGCACTGAACACCGTCGGCGACATCCTGAAGAACGAGGACTTCGTCAACGGCGGCTTCGGCGGGGTGCAGTCGATCGCCTCCACCGAGTGGACCGATGCGGGCAACCCGATCCTCGAGGGCACCTGCTGGATGCACCGCGCGGCGTCGTTCTACCAGGCCAACTGGCCCGAGGGCACCGAGATCGGTGAGGACGGCGACGTCTTCGCCTTCCCGCTGCCGCCCATCGACGGGGACTCGGCCCCGGTCCTGGGCGGTGGCGAGTTCGTCGCGGCCTTCAACGACCGCCCGGCCACCCAGGCCCTGCAGACCTACCTGTCGACGGCCGACTGGGCCAACGTCAAGGCCCAGGTCTCCGGGCCCGGCTGGGTCAGCGCCAACACCGGTCTGGAGATCGACAACCTGGAGTCGCCGATCGACCAGCTGTCGGCGGAGCTGTTCCAGGACCCCGAGTCGGTGTTCCGCTTCGACGGCTCGGACCTGCTGCCCGGCGAGATCGGTGCCGGCCGGCTCTGGACGGAGCTGACCAACTGGATCGCCAACGACAAGCCCACCGAGGCCGTCCTGACCGACGTCGAGAACGCCTGGCCGGCGTCCTGACGCACTCCACCACGGGGGCCGGTCGGCCGCACGGCTGACCGGGCCCCCACCCACCCCGGACGCCGGGGGATCGCAGTGCCCTGCGGTCCCCCGGCCTCCGCCGCCGCGGGAGAGGTCGCGCGCAGTGCAGTGGTTCCTCGACGCCACCACCACGGGGCACAAGTTCGCCCTGATGGCGGTCGCCATCGTCCTGTTCGTGCTCGTGATGGGCGGCATCCTGTTCGCCGTCGACCGGCCGAAGCGGGTGCCCACCTGGGTGGTCGTCGCCGGCTTCCTCGGCCCGACGCTCCTCATGCTCCTGGTCGGCCTCGTGTACCCGGCGGTGGAGACGATCCGCGCCTCCTTCTACAACCGGGACACCTCGCAGTTCGTCGGCTGGGACAACTACGTCACCGTCTTCACCGAGGACAACTTCCAGACGGTGCTGCGCAACACCGTCCTGTGGGTGGTCCTGGTGCCGCTGCTCACCACCGGCCTCGGGCTGGTCTACGCCTATCTGGTCGACCGCACCCGCTTCGAGTCGCTGGCCAAGGCGCTGGTCTTCCTGCCCATGGCGATCTCCATGGTCGGCGCCGGGGTGATCTGGAAGTTCATGTACGAGTTCCGCCCCGACCAGCCGGGCGTGAACCAGATCGGCCTGCTCAACCAGTTGCTGACGCTCGTGGGCATCGAACCGCAGCAGTTCCTGCTCAACCAGCCGTCCAACACCTTCTACCTGATCGCCGTCATGGTGTGGATCCAGGCCGGCTTCGCGATGACGGTGCTGTCGGCGGCGATCAAGGCCATCCCCGACGACGTGGTCGAGGCCGCGCGACTGGACGGGGTGACCGGGCTGCAGATGTTCCGTCACATCACGGTGCCGAGCATCCGGCCGGCGCTCGTCGTGGTGCTGACCACCGTCGCGATCGTCTCGCTCAAGGTCTTCGACGTGGTGCGCACGATGACCGGCGGCAACTTCGGCACCAGCGTGGTGGCCAACGAGTTCTACACGCAGTCCTTCCGCCAGTTCAACTTCGGCCTCGGGGCCGCGCTCGCGGTGCTGCTGTTCATCCTCGTGATCCCGATCATCGCCTACAACGTCCGCCAGCTGCGGCTGGCCGAGGAGATCCGATGACCACCACCGTGCCGGTGATGGCGCCCGCTCCGCCCGAGGACCGCAAGCTCGGCCGCCCGGGACGGCGCTCGGCCGCCGCGAAGAAGAAGCTGAGCTCCCCGGCAGCCTCGATCATCGCGATCGTGATCGCGGTGCTCTGGACGGTGCCGACGCTCGGGCTGCTGATCACCTCGTTCCGCCCGGAGATCGACATCCGCCGCTCCGGCTGGTGGACGGCGTTCAGCAACCCCGAGTTCACCCTCGACAACTACAACGAGGTCCTCTACGGGGGTAGCACCAACTTCGCCCAGCTCTTCGTCAACTCGGTCGTCATCACGCTGCCCGCCGTGGTGATCCCCATCAGCCTGGCGCTGCTGGCGTCCTACGCCTTCGCGTGGATCCCGTTCCGCGGCAGCAACATGCTCTTCGTCGCGGTGTTCGCCCTGCAGGTGGTTCCGCTGCAGGTGACCCTCATCCCGCTGCTGCGGCTCTTCGTCGACGCGGACATCGCCGGCTCGTTCTGGACCGTGTGGCTCGCCCACTCGATCTTCGCGCTCCCCCTGGCGATCTTCCTGCTGCACAACTTCATGAAGGAGATCCCGGCGTCGCTCGTCGAGGCGGCCCGGATGGACGGCGCCGGGCACGTGAAGATCTTCTTCCAGGTGCTGCTGCCGCTGCTCACGCCGGCCATCGCCGCGTTCGGCGTCTTCCAGTTCCTGTGGGTGTGGAACGACCTGCTGGTCGGCCTCACCTTCGCCGGCGGCAGCTCGGACGTGGCGCCGCTGACGGTGCGGGTGGCGGAGCTGGCGGGCTCCCGCGGCTCGGACTGGTTCCTGCTCGCGGCGGGCGCGTTCGTCTCGATGATCGTCCCGCTCATCGTGTTCCTCGCCCTGCAGCGCTACTTCGTCCGCGGCCTGCTGGCCGGGAGCGTCAAGGGCTGAGCCCCTCTCCCCCGCTGCACCGAGGGCCCCGGACCGGATCGGTCCGGGGCCCTCGCCGTGGGGCGAGGGCGACCGCGCGCTGCCGGCCGCGCGCCCCCGGACATGACGAAGGCCCCGGACCGTGGGGTCCGGGGCCTTCGACCCCCTCCCGGGTCCCGCCCCGAGCGTGCGAGGGGTGGGGAGGAGGGGGCCTTTCTCAGGCGCTGGCGTGCTGGTTCTGCCGGCCCGCGCTGGCGGGCTCAGCGGAGCCGCGGCTGTCGAGGTCGCGCAGGTGCGACTCGAGGTAGGACCGCAGCCGGGTGCGGTACTCGCGCTCGAACGTGCGCAGCTCCTCGATCTTGCGCTCCAGGCTGCTGCGCTTCTCCTCGAGGCTGCCCATGACCTCGATGTGCCGGCGCTCGGCGTCCTGGTCGAGCGCGGCGGCCTTGGCGCGGGCCTCCCGCTCGACCGTCTCCGCGCGGGTCCGCGCGTCGCCGATCATGGAGTCGGCGCGGTGCTTGGCCTCGGCGACCATCTGCTCGCTCTTGGCGCGCGCGTCGCTCATCAGCCGTTCGCTGTTGGTCTTGGCGCCGCTGAGCATCTGCTCGGCCTGGGTCTTGGCCTCGTTGACGTAGCGGTCAGCGGTCTCGGTGGCCAGCGCGAGCATGCGCGAGGCCCGGGCGCTGTCGTCCTCCCGGGGCTGCTGGACCGGCGGCGGCGCCGGGGCGGCCGGCGGTGCGGGGGCGGGAGCCGGCGGCTCGGGCCGCTCCTCCGCGCGGGCGCCGGCACGGCCCACGCTGGAGCGCAGCTCGTTGTTCTCCTCGATCAGGCGGGCCAGCTCGGCCTCCACGACGTCGAGGAACGCGTCGACCTCGTCCTCGTCGTAGCCCCGCTTGCCGATGGGCGGCTTCTTGAAGACGACGTTGTGCACGTCGGCAGGCGTGAGTGGCATCGCAGGTCACCTCAGGTCGGACGGCGGGAACAGGTACGTGGTGGGACCGGCGGCGGAGCGCCACCGTCCGACGGCACTGACCCGGGGGGTTTCAGCGGTCATGCGAGTGCGAGCGTGACGTTCCGGAGAACCACCACGGCGATCAGCAGCACCATAAACCCGAGGTCCAGTCGGATGGACCCCAGGTTCAGCGGCGGGATCACCTTCCGCACCGCCCGCAACGGCGGGTCGGTGGTGGAGTAGACGATCTCGAGTCCGGCCGCGACGGCGCCCGAGGGCCGCCAGCTGCGCGCCAGCACCATCACCCAGTCGACGACGAAGCGCGCGAAGAGCAGGATGAGGAAGACGAGCAGCACCGACGAGACGATCTGCCAGAAAAGAGACACGGGCCCCGCTCGATCAGGGCACCCCCGGGTGCCGACTCCACTCCACGCCGCTCAGGACTTGTCGGAGAACCCGCCCTCGCGGATCTTCGCCTTGTCCTCAGCGGTGACGGCGACATCCTGCGGACTGAGCAGGAAGACCTTCGCCGTGACGCGCTCGATACTACCGCGCAGTCCGAAGCTCAGGCCCGCAGCGAAGTCGACGAGCCGCTTGGCGTCGGCGTCGTCCATCTCGGTCAGGTTCATGATGACCGGCATGCCGTCGCGGAAGCGCTCCCCGATGGTGCGCGCCTCGTTGTACGTGCGCGGGTGCAGCGTGACGACCTGGTAGCTCTTGGCCGCGGGTGCGGGCGCCGCCTCCGGCTCGGGCTCGGGGGCCGCCACCGGCTCGCGGACGGCCAGGCCGGCCGCGGCGACGGGGCCGCTGGTGGTGCTCAGCGCGCGGGCGCCGGTCGACCCGGACCCGGCGCCGACCGGCGCGAGGCCGAGCGGGCGGGCCTGGATGCGACGCACCGAGATGGGCTCGGGGTCGCGGGCCGCGGGGACCTCGGCGGGAGCGGGCTCGTCGTCGGCGTACCCGTCGGCGTAGTCGTCGTCATCGGCGTAGCCGCGATCGGCGTAGCCCTCGCCGTAGCGGTCCTCCTCGTAGCGGCCGTAGCGACGGTCGCGGTCGAGCTCGTCCGACGGGCGGGCGTCGTACCGGCCGTAGCCGCGGGGGTCGTCGTCCTCGACGAGCCCCAGGTAGATCCCCATCCTCCGCATGGTTCCGGCCATCGGACCTCCCCCTCTGCTGGTGTCCTCAGCGTCGCGTCTGCACGGTCGTCGTCACATCGTCCCCGTCCGCCCGGTGCTCGAGCGGCTCGTGTGACTGCTGTGACTCGCGTGGCTGGTGTTCCTCGAACTCACCGCAGGGTAGGGGGCGGGCACCGAACAAGGCGGTTCCGACACGCACGATCGTCGCGCCCGCCGCGACCGCCTCCTCCAGGTCGGCGCTCATGCCCGCGGAAACCTCCACCGCCTGCGGGTGGTCGGCGCGCAGGCGGTCGGCCAGGGCGGCCAGCCGGGCGAACGCGGGGGCCGGTCGCTCGCCCCGGGGAGCCACGGCCATGAGCCCGCGCAGCCGCAGCCCCGGCGCCGACGCGACGAGGTCGGCGAGCGCGGGGACCTCCTCCGGGCGCGCCCCGCCACGCGCGGCGAGCCGGCCCTCGGGCCCGCCGAGGTCCACCTGCACGAGCACGTCCACCGGCCGGCCGGCCTCCTGGCCGGCGCGGTCCAGCGTCGCGGCCAGGGCGGCTCGGTCCAGCGAGTGGACGACCGCCCCGGTCCGGGCCACCGCGGCGGCCTTGTTGCGCTGCAGCTGGCCGACGACGTGCCACCGCAGCTCCACGTCGGCGAGCGCCGCGGCCTTCCCCAGCAGCTCCTGCACGCGGTTCTCGCCGAAGTCCCGCTGGCCGAGCGCGGCCAGCGCGCGCACGTCGTCCGCGGGCCAGGTCTTGCTCACCGCGAGGAGGGAGACGGTCGCGGGGTCGCGCCCGGCGGCCCGGGCGGCGCGGTCGATGCGGGCGCGCACCGCGCGCAGGTTCTCAGCGAGCGAGCTCACGTCCTGGAGTGTCCTCCCAGCGACCGGCCCCCGCGCAGGGGCCCGCCGCGAGCCGGCGAGCGACGGGGGGCACGGGGGTCCTCATGCCAGCCAGACCAGCCCGGCCTGGCGGCCGGTGACGCCGTCGCGCCGGTGGGAGAAGAGGGTGGGGTCCTCGACGGTGCAGCGCGGGTCCTGCACCACCTCCGGGATTCCGGCGCGGCGGAGGACCTCCTTCACCCCGGCCCGGAGATCGAGCCCGGGGGTGCCCGAGCGGGTGCGGACCGCGGCCGCCGGTGCGACCCGCGCGACGTCGGCCTGCATCGCCTCGGGCACCTCGTAGCAGGCACCGCAGACCGCGGGGCCGAGCAGGGCGGTCACGTGCCGGGCACGGGCGCCCAGGCTCGCCATCGCCGACAGCGCCGCGGGCAGCACCCCCTGCCGGACGCCCTCGCGGCCGGCGTGCACGGCCGCGACGACACCCGTCTCGTGGTCGGCCAGCAGCACGGGCACGCAGTCGGCGGCCAGCACGGCGAGCACCAGCCCCGGGGTGGCGGTGACCAGGGCGTCGGTGGCGGCGACCGGCCGGTCCTGCGGCCCGTCGACGACGGCCACGCCGCTGCCGTGGACCTGGTCCATCCACACCAGGTGGCCCTGCGGCACGCCGAGTTCCCGGGCCACGCGGGCCCGGTTGGCCGCGACGTCCCCGGGATCGTCACCGACGTGGGACCCCAGGTTGAAGGAGTCGTACGGAGAGCGGGAACGGCCGCCCCGCCGGTCGGTGACGACCCTGCGGGGTCGCACCGCCGACGGAGCGGCCGGATTCGTAGGCATCGGAACGTGAGCCTACTGCCCTGGCCCCCTCTGGAAGGCCCCCTCGCAGGGCCCCGCGGCGAGCGTGCGAGGCGCGGGGGGCGAGGGGGTCCTCAACCCTTGAGGAACTCCGGGATGTCCAGCTCCTCCTCGAAGTCCTCGTTGGACAGCGGCCGACGGCCGTTCGCGGCCGGCCCCGGGATGGGCGGCAGCGGCGGCACGGTCAGCCCGCCCCCCGCAGCCGGCCGGCCCGCGGAGCCCGACGGCGCCTGCTGGGCGAGCCGCTCACCGGTGGCCGGCGGGGCGGCCGGGGCCGGGGCGGGTGCCGGCGCCGCGGCGGGCGGCGGGGCGCTGGCGACCGGCGGGGCAGCCACCGGCCGACGGGGCGCCGCGAACGGCGAGGCGCCGCCGGTGGACACCGGTGCCTGGACCGCACTGGTCACCGCGGCCCCGTCCGAGCGCGTGTTGGGCCGGCCGCCGTCGAAGCCCGCGGCGATCACGGTGACCCGGACCTCGTCCCCGAGCGCGTCGTCGATGACCGCGCCGAAGATGATGTTGGCGTCCGGGTGCGCGGCATCGGAGACCAGCGAGGCGGCCTCGTTGATCTCGAACAGACCGAGGTCCGACCCGCCCGAGATCGACAGCAGGACGCCGTGGGCGCCCTCCATCGACGCCTCCAGCAGCGGCGAGGCGATCGCCTGTTCCGCCGCCAGCAGGGCGCGGTTGTCACCGCGTGCGCTGCCGATCCCCATGAGCGCCGAGCCCGCGCCGGACATGACCGACTTGACGTCGGCGAAGTCCAGGTTGATCAGGCCGGGCGTGGTGATCAGGTCGGTGATGCCCTGGACACCGGAGAGCAGCACCTGGTCGGCGGTGCGGAAGGCGTCCATGACGCTCACGTTCCGGTCGCCCAGCTGCAGCAGCCGGTCGTTCGGGATGACGATGAGCGTGTCGCACTCGTTGCGCAGCTCCTCGATGCCCGACTCGGCCTGCACGGCGCGACGCTTGCCCTCGAACGCGAAGGGACGGGTCACGACGCCGATCGTCAGCGCACCGAGCTTGCGGGCGATCGAGGCGACGACGGGCGCGCCACCGGTGCCGGTGCCGCCGCCCTCCCCCGCGGTCACGAAGACCATGTCGGCGCCCTTGAGGACCTCCTCGATCTCCTCGCGGTGGTCCTCGGCGGCCTGCCGGCCGACGTCGGGCTGCGCGCCCGCGCCGAGCCCGCGGGTGAGCTCGCGGCCGACGTCGAGCTTGACGTCGGCGTCGCTCATCAGCAGCGCCTGCGCATCGGTGTTGATCGCGATGAATTCGACCCCCTTGAGGCCGACTTCGATCATGCGATTGACCGCGTTCACCCCGCCGCCGCCGATGCCGACGACCTTGATGACCGCTAGATAGTTGTGCGGAGGTGTCATGCGGCGCTCCCCAACTGGACCCTCATCCTCAAGTTCAGCCTTACAGTTATGTCAACTCGGTCGACGGGGATGAAGTTAGGTGTGTGCCGAACGGCGCTACAAGCACCCTCTCCGGGTCGGCGTGTCGGCGGTGCCGAATCGCACCGAACCCTCGGGACTCACTGGTCACATTCTCACCACGAGGTGTGACGACTCGCCCCGGATCCGTCTCATCCCGGGCTGCAGGCCCCACCGGCCGGGGTGAGCAGAAAGATCCGGGGCCGGAGCGCGTGTCGGGCGTGTCGCACCGACCGGCGTGTCGCCCGGACGGCTCAGCCGAGCCGCTGCGCAGCCACCTGGCGACGGTCCGCCACGGGCGGCCGCACGGTCAGCGCAGGACGACGGCGTCCGGCGCGCTGACGTCGATCAGCTCCGCCGGTGGGAGCTCGCCGTCAGCGATCCGGTCCAGCAGCGCGACGAGCACCTCGCCCTTGGTCGCCGACTCCTCGGCACCGCCCCAGGCCACCACCGTGCCGTCGGTCAGCGCGAGGCTGATCGACTCCGCGTCGGGGGCGGCGACCTCGACGACGTCCTCGCGCAGCCGGCCGGGCAGCGCGCCGATCGCGGCCAGCCCGGCCCGGGTCGCGGCGTCGTCCGGTCCCGGATCGGTCACGACCAGCGGCACCACCCCGCGCGGCGCGGGGCCGGTGAGGCTGTCGAACAGGACCCCGTCCGCGTCGACCAGCGACCGCCGGCCGGGCGGGCCGACGACGGCCACCGGCACCCGCTCGGCGACGGTGACGACGATCCGGTCGGGCCATCCGCGCGCCGCCTGGACGTCGCGGACCTGCGGCAGCCGGGACACGCGGTCCTCGACGGCGCCCAGGTCGACCCGCAGCAGCGGTACGCCGTCGGGCACCCGCGCCACCTCGCGTACCTGGTCGGCCGACAGCGTCGCCGTCCCGTCCACCTGCACCGTGCGGACCGCCAGCACCGGGCCCAGCCACAGCAGCCAGCAGAGCCCGGCCACGACCGTCACCGCCGTCGCGACCTGCAGGGAACGCCGCCGGCGGGTGCTCCGCCGCGACGGACGCCGATCGGGCAGCGGGGTGACCCGGGCGCCGCGGCGGTCGGCAGGCCTGCGGTCGGCCGGCGGGCGGTCGGCCCGGCCACGGCTGCGCCGCGTCCGATCGCGGGTGGTGCTGCCGGTCCTGTTCACCGACCGGTGTCCGCCGTGTCGCCCTCCCCGGCCGTCCCCTCCGCGGCGCGCAGCGCGTCGAGCACCTCGGGCCCCACCATGGAGACGTCCCCGGCGCCCATCGTCATGACCAGGTCCCCGGGACGGGCCCGGGCCGCCAGCGCCGGCCCGGCGGCCGACCAGGACGGTTCGAAGTACACCTGCTCGGCCGGCAGCGGCACGGCGTCGGCCACCATCGCCCCGGTCACGCCCGGCACCGGGTCCTCCCGGGCGCCGTAGACGTCCATGACCACGACCTCGTCGGCGAGGCCCAGCGCCGCGCCGAAGCCCTCGGCGAACTCCTGGGTCCGGCTGTAGAGGTGCGGCTGGAAGGCCACCACCAGGCGCCCCTCCCCCGCCACCGCCCGGGCGGCGCGGAGCTGCGCGGCGACCTCGGTCGGGTGGTGGGCGTAGTCGTCATAGACCCGCACGCCCCCGGCGGTCCCCTTGAGCTCGAACCTGCGGTGCACGCCGCCGAACCGGCCCAGCCCCTCGATCAGGCCCTCCGCCGGCAGCCCCAGCTCCAGGCCGGCGAGCAGCGCCGCCGCGCTGTTGCGCGCCATGTGCTCGCCGGGGACCCGGATCCGCACCCGGCCGAGCTCGGTGCCGCCCAGGAGCGCCGTGTACGTGGTGTGCTCGCGGCCGACCGCAAGGTCGACCAGCCGCAGGTCGGCGTCCTCGGCCGTGCCGTAGGTGCGCACCCGCGCCGGGGCGGGCACCGTCCGCAACCGCGCGGCGCCCGGGTCGTCGGCGCAGAGCACCACGAAACCGCCGGGGTCGACCGTCTGCAGGAACTGGTCGAACGCGGTCTCCACGGCCGCCAGGTCGCCGTAGTTGTCCAGGTGGTCGGCCTCGACGTTGGTGACGATCGCGGCGAAGGGCGACAGGAGGAGGAACGAGCGGTCGCTCTCGTCGGCCTCGGCGACGAAGACGTCGCCCTCCCCCGCGTGCGCGTTGCTGCCCGACTCGTTCAGGTTGCCGCCGATCGCGAAGGAGGCGTCGACCCCGCAGGCCTGGGCGGCGACGGTGAGCATCGAGGTGGTCGAGGTCTTCCCGTGCGTGCCGGCGACGGCGACGCTGCGCCGCCCGGCCATCACCGCGGCCAGGGCGACCGCCCGGGGGAGGATGCGCAGGCCCTGCTCCCGGGCGGCGGCGAGCTCGGGGTTGTCCGCCCGGATCGCCGTGGAGACGACGACCGTGTCGGCCTCGCCGACGTGCGCGCCGTCGTGCCCCAGCTCCACCCGCGCACCGAGGGCCCGCAGCGCCAGGAGGGTGGGGCTGTCCCGCCGGTCGGAGCCGGAGACCGGGACCCCGCGGGCGAGCAGGATCCGGGCGATCCCGCTCATGCCGGCCCCTCCGATCCCGATGAAGTGCACGGCCCCCAGCTCGGGGAGGGACGGGACCGGCCCGGTCCAGGCCGCGACGGAGTGGGCAGTCATGCGCTCGCCACCTCGCAGACGATGTCGGCCAGCCGCTCGTCGGCGTCGGGCACGCCGGCCGCGGCGGCGTGCCGGGCGAGCCCGGCCAGGGCGGTCGGGTCGGTGAGCAGCGGCAGCAGGGTGCCGGTGATCCACTCGGGGCCGAGGTCGGCGTCCTCCACCAGGAGCCCGCCGCCGGCCTCGATCACCGGCAGCGCGTTGCGCCGCTGCTCGCCGTTGCCGATGGGCAGCGGGACGAACGCCGCGGGCAGCCCGACGGCCGAGAGTTCGGCCACGGTGACCGCGCCGGAGCGGCACAGCGCCAGGTCGGCGGCGGCGTAGGCGAGGTCCATGCGCTCCAGGTAGTCGACGACGACGTACGGCGCCTGCCCCACAGCGCGGGCGGGGACGGTGACGTCGGTGTTCTTGGGCCCGCGGGCGTGCAGTACCTGCACCCCTGCGCCGGTCAGCGCGTCGGCCGCGGCGACTGCGGCGCGGTTGAGCGACGCGGCGCCCTGCGAGCCGCCGAACACCAGCAGGGTCGGCCGGTCGGGGTCCAGCCCGAACTCCGCCCGCGCCTCCGCCCGGAGGGCGGCCCGGTCGAGCGAGGAGATGGCCCGGCGCAGGGGCATGCCGACGTGCTCGCCCCGGTGCAGCGGCGTGCCGGGCACCGTGACCGCCACGCGGGCGGCGATGCGGGCTCCGACGCGGTTGGCCAGCCCCGGCAGGGCGTTCTGCTCGTGCACGACCACCGGCACCTTGCCCCGGCGGGCGGCCAGGTAGGCCGGGAGGGCCACGTAGCCGCCGAAGCCCACCACCACGTCGGCGGCCAGCTCGTCGAGCAGCGCACGGGTCTGCGACACCGACCGGACCACCCGGCCCGGCACGCGCAGCAGGTCGGGCGTGGGCTTGCGCGGCAGCGGCACGGGCGGGATGAGGCGCAAATCGTAACCGCGGGCGGGCACCAGCCGGGTCTCCATCCCGCGCGCCGTGCCGAGGCAGGTGAGGCGCAGGCCGCCGTCCCGCCGCCGGAGCGCGTCGGCGAGGGCCAGCATCGGCTCGATGTGCCCGCCAGTGCCGCCCCCCGCCAGGACGACCGACCGGACCGCGGTCATCGGTCGCTTCCCGGGCGGCCGCCGCGCGGCGCGACCGGTCGCTGCCGCGGGGCGGCGGCGCGCACGGGCTCCCGCGCCGCTGCCGGGGTGCGCACCGCGGCACGCGGGCGCCCCGCCGCACCGGGACGCCCGGCCGGCGCCGGCGACCGCCGGGGCTCGGCCCCGCGCGCGTGCAGGAGCGTGCGGGCGCCGCCCACCACCGGCCGCTCGGGGAGGTCGCCCGCGGCGGAGCGCCGCGGGCGCACCTGGTCCACGGCCACGGTCGGGGCGGGCGCGAGCAGGCGGGCCAGGCGGCCGCGCTCGGCGGTCCGCAGGGCCTCGATGGCGGCCGGCTCGGACCGGGCGAACCGGGCGAGCAGGCCGACGATGAAGAGGGTCAGGATCAAGGAGGTGCCGCCCGCCGAGATCAGCGGGAGCGTCACCCCGGTCACCGGCAGGAGTCCGACCACGTACCCCATGTTCATGGTCGCCTGCCCGATGAGCCACACGGTGATCGCGACGCAGGCCAGCTGGACGAACCGATCGGCCGAGCGCCGGGCGATGCGGAAACCGGCGTAGGCCAGGACCCCGTAGAGCGTCACGACCACCAGGCACCCGAGGAAGCCCAGCTCCTCGCCGATGATCGCGAAGATGTAGTCGGACTCGGCCTCCGGGAGGATGTTCCACTTCATCGCGCTGTTGCCCAGGCCGACGCCCCAGAGGCCGCCGGTCGCCAGCGCGTACATGCCGCGGATCGCCTGGAAGCCGGTGTGGTCGGGATCGGCGAACGGGTCGAGGAACGCGGTGATGCGGGCCATGCGGTACGGCGCCGCCTTCACCATGACCACGATCGCCACCAGCGCGACGCCGGCGAATGCGGCGAACCAGCGCATCGGCATCCCGCCGGCCCACAGCAGGCCGACGAGCACCAGGCCCAGGCTCACCACCCCGCCGAAGTCGGGCTCGAGGATGAGCAGGAAGGCCAGCAGGGCGAACACCGGGACCACCGGGACGAGGAGCGACTTCGTCGTCAGGTAGCGCTCGCGGAGCGCGATCACGTGCGCGCCCCACAGCGCGAAGACCAGCTTGCCCGCCTCCGACGGCTGGAAGTCGGTGACGCCCAGCGGGATCCACTGCCGGGCCCCGTTGCGCTCCAGCCCGATGCCCGGGATCAGCACGAGGACCAGCAGGCCGATCACCACGAGCAGCGCGATGGGTGACCAGCGGCGCACCAGTCCCACGGGCAGCCGCATCGCGACCACCATCGCGCCCAGGCCGATGCACGCCAGCACCAGTTGCTTGACGCCGGGCGCCCACGCCGGCTGGTCCGCCAGCGCCGCCTCGATCGCGGAGGCGGAGAAGACCATGACCAGGCCGATGAGCAGGAGCAGCCCGGCGGCGCCCAGCACGAGGTGGCAGCTGGTCAGCGGACCGTCGAGCCAGGCGGGGCCGGTCCAGCGACGCGGCGGGGTGCGGGGCGCCGAGGCTCGGGCGCGACCGCGGGCCGGCCGCGGGGTCCGCACCGGGCGTTCGGTCGTCGTCATCGCCCGGCCGCCAGCCCGCGCACCGCGTCGGCGAAGGCGCGCCCGCGGTGGCCGTAGTCCCGGAAGACGTCCATGGACGCAGCGGCCGGGGCCAGCAGCACGGTGTCCCCCGGCTGCGCCAGCCCGCGGGCCGCGGCGACGACGCGGGCCATCGTCGCCTCTGCCGTCACACCAGTCCCACCCACCCCGTCATCGTCGCCGCTCGGGACCTCGACGACGGGGACCGACGGGGCGTGTCGCGCCAGCGAGGTGGCCACCTGCGCGCGGTCGCGGCCCAGCAGGACCACTCCCGCGAGCCGGGGCGCGACCGCCGCGACGAGCGGGTCGACGTCGGCGCCCTTGAGCAGGCCGCCGGCGACCCAGACCACCCGGGGGTAGGCCGCCAGCGATGCTCCGGCGGCGTGCGGGTTGGTCGCCTTGCTGTCGTCGACGTAGTCGACGCCGTCGACGGTGGCGACCAGCACGTTGCGGTGCGCGCCGCCCCGGAAGCGGGCGAGCCCTCGGGCGACCGCCTCGGCCGGCACCCCGATCGCGCGGGCCAGCGCCGCGGCGGCCAGGGCGTTGACCGTGTTGTGCGGCCCCGGTACCGGTAGGTCCCCGCGCGTGAGCAGGTGCTCCCCCGCCGCGTCGACGGCGAACGCCCGGTCGACCAGCGCGCCGGCGCGCACGCCGAGCTGGCCCGGCGCCGGCTCGCCCAGGGTCACGGTGACCGGGCGGGGATGGGCGGCCACGAGTGCGGCGGCCACCGCGTTGCCGGCGTCGGCGACGGCGACCGGGGCGCGCTCGAGGATGCGGGCCTTCGCGTCGCGGTAGGCGGCGAAGGAGCCGTGCCAGTCGGTGTGGTCGTCCGCGACGTTGAGCACGGCAGCGGCGGCGGGTGCGAGCGACGAGGACCAGTGCAGCTGGAAGCTGGAGAGCTCCACGGCGATGACGTCGTAGGCGGGGGCGCCGTCGGCGTCCCGCGCGGTGACCACCTCGACCAGCGGACGCCCGACGTTGCCGGCCGCCACGGCGCGGTGGCCGGCGGCGATGAGGATCGCCTCCAGCATGGTGACCGTCGTCGTCTTGCCGTTGGTGCCGGTGACGGCGAGCCACGGTGCCGGTTCCCCGCCCGGGCCGGCGATGCGCAGCCGCCAGGCCAGCTCCGGCTCGCCGATCACCTCGACCCCGCGAGCCGCGGCGTCGACCAGCAGCGGGGCGTCCGGCCGCCAGCCCGGGGAGGTGACGACGAGGTCGACGCCCCCGGGCAGCGCCTCGGTGGCGCCGAGCCACTCCGCGCCGGCGCCGGTCAGCTCGTCGACCACCTCCGGCCGGGCGGCGTCGGCGAGCAGCACCCGGGTGCCGGAGCGCAGCAGCACCCGCGCGGCTGCGGCGCCCGAGACGCCCAGCCCGGCGACGAGGACGGTGCGGCCGGCAACCGCCGGGGCAGCCACGCTCACAGGCCCACGAAGTTCAGCCAGTCGGCGTAGAACAGCCCGAGACCGAAGGCGACCGCCATGCCGGTGACCAGCCAGAACCGCACGATCACGGTGTTCTCGGTCCAGCCGGCGAGCTCGAAGTGGTGGTGCAGCGGTGCCATGCGGAAGACCCGCCGCCGGGTGGCCCGGAAGAAGGCCACCTGGATGATCACCGACAGCGTCACCGCGACGAACAGCCCGCCGAGGACGACGAGGAGCAGCTCGGTGCGGGTGACGATCGCCAGGCCCGAGAGGAGCCCACCGAGGGCGAGCGAGCCGGTGTCGCCCATGAAGATGCGGGCCGGGCTGGTGTTCCACCACAGGAAGCCCAGGCACGCCCCCATGCCCGCCGCGGCCACGAGGGTCACGTCGAGCGGATCCCGGACGGTGTAGCAGCCCTCGATCAGCTCGTTGGCGCAGTCGTGGGTGAACTGCCAGAACGAGATGACGATGTAGGACGCCAGCACCATCGCCGAGGCGCCGGCGGCCAGCCCGTCCAGCCCGTCGGTCAGGTTCACCGCGTTGGAGAACCCGGCGATGAACAGGTAGGCCAGGATCACGAACGCGATCGGCCCGAGGGCCAGCGGCGCGATGTCGCGGACGTAGGAGACGACCGTCGACGCCGGGGTGACGTCGTTCCCGTCCGGGAAGTTGATCGCCAGCACCGCGAAGGTGACACCGACGACGAGCTGCCCCACCAGCTTGGCCGTCTTGTTCAGCCCCAGGCTGCGCCGGTGCCGGATCTTCAGGTAGTCGTCGAGGAATCCGACGGTGCCCATGCCGACCATGAGGAACAGCAGCAGCAGCCCGGTGGCGCTGAAGCCCCAGCCGGACTCGCCGACGAACACCAGGTGGGCGGCGACGTAGCCGACCACGGTGGCACCCACGATGACGGTGCCGCCCATCGTGGGCGTGCCCTTCTTCGACAGGTGGCTCTCGGGGCCGTCGTCGCGGATCTCCTGACCCAGGCCCTGCCGGCGGAAGGCCCGGATGGCCAGCGGCGTCAGGAGGATCGAGATGATCAGACCGACGGCCGCGGCGATGAGGACGCTCCTCACTGCGCGGCACCGCCCAGCAGATCGGCCGCGAGCAGCTCCAGGCCGTAGGAGCGACTGGCCTTCACGAGGACGACGTCCCCCGGGCGCAGCACCTCCGTGAGCCACGCGAGGGCAGCGCCCCGGTCCGGCACGTGCACCGACTCCTCCCCTGCGCGCCGCCCTGCGGCGGCCGCGCCTTCCGCTATGCCTACCGCATCGGCGCCGACGGCAACGACCAGGTCGACCCCTGCCGCGGCCGCGTCGCGGCCCAGCCGCTCGTGCTCGGCGGCGGCGTCCGGCCCCAGCTCGGCCATGCCCCCCAGGACGGCGATGCGCCGCTCCCCCGGCAGCCCGGTCAGCGCCGCCAGCGCCGCGCGCATCGACTCGGGGTTGGCGTTGTAGGCGTCGTTGACGACGGTGACGCCGTCGGCCCGCCGGTCGACCTCCATGCGCCATCGGCTGCGGCTCTCCGCTGCCGACAGCGCCGCGGCGACGGCGGCCGGGGCGAGGCCCACGGCCAGCGCGGCGCCGGCCGCCGACAGCGCGTTGGCGACCTGGTGCTCGCCGACCACCCGCAGCGCCACCGGGTGGCGCTCGCCCCCGGCGACCAGCGTGAAGCGGGCGCGGGCGTTCTCGTCCAGCCCGACGTCGACGGCGCGGACCGCGGCCTGCGCGGCGCGGCCCGTGGTCAGCACCCGGGCGCGCGTGCGGCCGGCCATGCCGAGCACCCGCGCGTCGTCGGCGTTGAGGACGGCGGTCCCCTCGGGGGGCAGCGCCTCCACGAGCTCCCCCTTGGCCTGCGCGATGCCGTCGGCGCTGCCGAACTCGCCCAGGTGGGCCGAGCCCACGTTGAGGACGATCCCGACCTCGGGCCGGGCCACCCGGCACAGGCGGGCGATGTGCCCCGGCCCGCGCGCGCCCATCTCGAGCACGAGGAACCGGGTCGTGACGTCGGCGGAGAGCACGGTCAGCGGCAGGCCGATGTCGTTGTTGTAGGAGCCCGGCGGGCTCACCGTGGGGCCGGCCGAGGCGAGGACCTGGCCGAGGAGGTCCTTGGTGGAGGTCTTCCCCGACGAGCCGGTGATGGCCAGCGTGCGCACGCCCGCGGCGGTCAGCCGCACGTGGACGCCGGCGGCGAGGCGGCCGAGCGCGTCGACCGGGTCGTCGACGACGACGCACGGGAGGGCCGGATCCGGGCGCGTGGCGAGCGCGGCGACCGCGCCGGCGGCCGCCGCCGCCCCCAGGAAGTCGTGACCGTCGGCCCGCTCCCCCACCACGGCGACGAAGAGGTCGCCCGCGGCGACCGCGCGGGAGTCCAGGGTCACCTTCCCGGTGACCGCGCCGTCGGACGGGACCGACAGCCGTCCTCCGGTCAGCTCCGCCACCTCGGCCAGCGACAGCCGGATCATGCCGGCGTCCCCGAGCCGGCGAGCACCTCGAGCAGCTGCGTGCGGTCGTCGAACGGGTGCACCGTGCCGGCCACCTCCTGGCCCGTCTCGTGCCCCTTGCCGGCGACCAGCAGGGTGTCGCCGGCCTCCGCCAGCCGCACCGCCGTCGCCAGGGCGGCGCGGCGGTCCCCCACCTCGAGCACCTCCGCGCGACGGTCGGCCGGCACCTCCCGGGCCCCGGCGAGCACCGCGGCGCGGATGCCGGCCGGGTCCTCCGACCGCGGGTTGTCGTCGGTGACCACCAGCACGTCGCTGCCCTCGGCGGCCACCCGGCCCATCTCCGGGCGCTTGCCCGGGTCCCGGTCACCACCGCACCCGAGCACGGTGATCAGCCGCCCGGGGGTGGCGCCCCGCAGGGCCGCGAGCGCGGTGCGCACGGCGTCGGGGGTGTGCGCGTAGTCGACGACGGCGACGAAGGGCTGGCCGGCCTCCACCGGCTCCATGCGCCCCGGGACCACGGTGGCGGCGAGCCCGGTGAGCGCGTCCTCGACGGCGACGCCGATGCCGTCCAGCAGGGCCACCGCCAGCACCGCGTTGGCCACGTTGAACCTGCCGGGCAGCCGCAGCCGCGCCGGCCAGCTCCGGCCCCCGGGCCCGTGCAGCGTGAAGGTCGAGCCACCTCCGGGCGCCGTGGCCACGTCCGAGGCGGTCCAGTCGGCCACCGCCCCCTCGCTGCTGGCGACGGTGACCGGCCGCGGGCGGTCGGCCCGGGCCGCCAGCCGGCGGCCGTAGGCGTCGTCGACGTCGACGACCTCCACGTCGGCCCGGCCGTCGAACAGCAGCGCCTTGGCCTGGAAGTAGTCCTCCATGTCGCGGTGGAAGTCCAGGTGGTCCCGGCCCAGGTTGGTGAACCCGGCCGCGGCGAACCGCACACCGCCCACCCGCCCCTGGACCAGCGCGTGGCTGGAGACCTCCATGACGACGGCGGACACCCCGGCGTCGGCCATGCCGGCGAGCAGCGCGTGCAGGGCGGGCGCCTCCGGGGTGGTGCGGACGCTCGGGAGGGCGCTGACGGTGCCGTCCGCGGAGCGGGTCCGGGTCTGGACCGTGCCGATCAGGCCGGTGGCCCGCCCGGCGGCGGTCAGCCCCGCCTCGACCAGGTAGCTCGTCGTCGTCTTGCCGTTGGTGCCGGTGATCCCCAGGACGGTGAGCCGGCGGCTGGGCTCCCCGTAGACGCGGTCGGCGACGGCCCCGAGCACCTGCCGTGGGTCGTCGACGACGCACACCGGCAGGCCGGTCGCCAGCGCGTCGGCCCGGCCGGCCGGGTCCGTGAGCAGCGCCACGGCGCCCCGGGCGGCGGCGTCGGCCGCGTAGCGCACGCCGTGCGTGCGGGCGCCGGGAAGGGCGGCGTACAGGAAGCCGGGGCGCACCTCGCCGGACGCCAGCGTGAGCCCGGAGACGGCGACGTCGGCGGCGGAGCCCTCGGGCGCGCCGATCAGGTCGGCCAGCCGGGCGAGGGACAGCGGGCGGTTCCCCGTCGGCCGCGGGGCCGTCCCGGGGTCGGTCGGGGTCACGGGACTCCAATCTACCGGCGGCGGATGTCCGCACGGCGTCACCGCGCCCGGGCGCCGCTGCAGGGCCCCGCCACGAGCTCGCGAGCGGTGGGGGGCAGCGGGGTCCTTCCTCAGGGCGCGCCGGTCAGGGTGAACTCGGGGCGCGCGGTGCCCGACGGCACGACACCGTCGGCCATGAGCGCGGCCCGCATGATGTCGGCGAACACGGGCGCGGCCACCTGGCCGCCCTCGGCCGAGCTGGTGGGTCGCTCCAGGTCCACCGCGACGACGTACTGCGGGTCGTCCGCCGGGGCGAACCCGACGAACGTGGTCACGTAGCCGCCGCCGGCGTAGCAGTTGCACTCGGGGTTGGCGCGCTGCGCGGTGCCGGTCTTGCCGGCCACCCGGAAGCCCTCGACCTGGGCCAGCGGCGCGGTGCCGCCCGTGCCGACGACGGCCTCGAGCATGTAGGCCATCTGCTCGGCGGTGGACTCGCTCACGACGCGCGTCCGGGCCGGCTCCCCGGGCGACGTGGGGCGGCCGTCGGCGCCGGTCACCGACGACACGATCCGGGGCTCCACCCGCACCCCGCCGTTGGCGATCGCCTGGTAGACCGAGGCCATCTGCAGCGTGGTCACCGAGACGCCCTGGCCGATGGCCACGTTGGCGGCCCGCACCTCGCTCCACTCGCCCGATTCCTGGAGGATGCCGCGGCTCTCGCCGGGCAGCTCGATGCCGGTCTTCTCACCGACGCCGAACGCCCGCAGGTACTCCTCGAGCTTCTCGTCACCGACCTCGCGGGCCAGCATGATCGTGCCGACGTTGCTGGACTTGGCCAGGATGCCGGTGACGGTCCAGTCGACGGGGTCGTGGTTGTGCGCGTCCTTGACGACGCGGTCGCCGGCCTCGGTCTGGCCGTCGACGGTCAGCACCCGGTCGGGCGTCGCGACGCCCTCCTCGACGGCGGCCGCGAGCGTCACCGCCTTCATGACCGAGCCGGGCTCGAACACGTCGGAGACCACGGGGTTGCCCAGCAGGGCGGGGTCGGTCGTGGCGTAGCTGCCCGGGTCGTACCCGGGGCAGGAGCCCATGGCCGCGACGCGTCCGGTCGCCACCTCCAGGACCACCGCCGAGGCCCGGGTGGTCGCGCCGTCGGCACAGGCCTGCCCCAGCCGCTCCTCGGTGACGAACTGCAGGTCCTGGTCGAGGGTGAGGGTGACGTCCCGGCCGTCGACGGCCTCGGTGACCTCGTCGATGCCCGAGGGGATCGGGTGACCGCCGCTGCCCACCTCCACGGTCCGCTCCCCCGGCGAACCGGAGAGCTGGTCCTCGAAGACCTGCTCGATGCCGGCCAGCCCGTTGCCCTCGCGTCCGACGAAGCCGACCACCTGGCCGCCCACCGCCCCGGACGGGTAGAGCCGCACCGGGTCGTCCCGGAGGTAGACGCCGGCGAGCTCCAGCTCCGCGACCGCGTCGGCCGTCTCCGGGGCGATCTGGGTGGCCAGGACCACGTACCGGCTGTCGGCGGAGAGCTTCTCGGTGAGCTCGGGCACCGGGACGTCGAGCAGCGTGGTGAGGGCGAGCGCGGTGCGCGCCGGGTCCCGGACCACGGTCGGGTCCGCCACGACCTTCGAGGCGTCGACGGTGTAGGCGAGCGGGTCGCCGTCCCGGTCGAGGATCTGGCCGCGGATCGCCGCCAGCGGGATGGTGCGCAGCCGGTCCTGCTCCGCCGCGCTGGCGTAGGAGCCGCCGTCGATGCCCTGGAGCACCACCAGCCGTCCGACGACGACGACGAGGAGGGTGATCAGGACGGCCAGCCCCCACCGGTTGCGGCGGCCGCGCTGCTCGACCGACAGCCCGGCACCGCTGCGCCGGGTACCGGGGATGCGACGGGGGACGAACGGCCCGGTCTCCCCCCGGCCGGCCGGGGACGGGCGGGGGGCGCGGGCGCCGGGTCCGCGGACGCTGCTCGGCACGGGTCAGTTCCCGCCCGGCGGCGCGGGCTCGGGCTCGGGCGCGGGCTCGGGAGCGGGAGCGGGCTCGGGTGCACCGCGCAGCGTCGTGGTGCCGTCGGGGCCGAGCACTAGGTAGCCGGCGACCCCGGCCGGGACCAGCCCGGCCTCCACCGCCGCCCGCGCGACGTCCGCAGGGGTGTTGCCGGCCACCACGAGCTGCTCCAGCCGCTGCACCTCCTGGGCACGCGCGGCGTTCTCGCCGCGCATCTGGGTCGCCTTCAGGCTGTCCACCGCGATGGCGGTGTTGAGCACCAGCAGCCCGAGGGTGGTGAGCGCGAGGAGCGCGACGACCAGGAGGACGAACGGCGCCTTGCGGGAACGCGCGGCGCTCCGCACCCTCCGGCGCGGCCGGGCGGCGGCACCGGTCGGTACCAGCCGCAGCTCCGGGCGGGGCGTGGCCCGGCCGGTGCCGCGCGCACCCGACGGCGAGGTGCGCGGAGCCGGACCGGTGGCCCGGGAGGGAGCGGTGCGGGCGTGGGGGGTGCGGGGAGCCGTGGCGCGCGGCAGGGGCGTGCGCACGGCGGCGGCCCGGGTCATGCCGCCCGCCGGATGCGCTCGGCCGCCCGCACCCGGGCCGACGCCGCCCGGGAGTTGCCGGCCGTCTCCTCCGGCCCGGGGGCCTCGCCACCGCGGGTGAGCAGGCGCAGCACCGGCCCGTGCTCCGGGAGCGGCACCGGCAGCTCCGGCGGGGTGCGATCCGCGGCTCCCGCGGCCAGGGTCTGCTTCACGATCCGGTCCTCCAAGGAGTGGAAGGTGATGACGGCGACGCGACCGCCCACGGCGAGGGCGTCGATCGCGGCAGGGAGGGCACGCTCCAGCGCGCCGAGCTCGTCGTTGACCTCGATGCGCAGGGCCTGGAACGTCCGCTTCGCGGGGTGGCCACCGGTCCGCCGGGTGGCCGCGGGGATGGACTCGCGGACGAGCTCGGCCAGCCGGGCGGTGCCCGTGAACGGCTCGCGGGCCCGCTCGCGGTCGATGGCGGCGGCGATCCGCGAGGCGAACCGCTCCTCGCCGTAGACCCGCAGTACGCGCGCGAGGTCCTTCGGCGGGTAGGTGTTCACGACGTCGGCTGCCGTCCGGGGCGCGCCCGGGTCCATGCGCATGTCGAGCGGGGCGTCGGTGGAGTAGCTGAACCCCCGGCCGGGCCGGTCGAGCTGGAGCGAGGAGACCCCGAGGTCGAACAGGACGCCCTGGACCTCGTCGATGCCGAGCCGGTCGAGCACCTCGGGGAGCTCGTCGAAGACGGCGGGCACGACCGTCACGCGCCCGGCGTGCCCGGCGGCCTCGATCCGTCGGGTGGCCTCGGCGCGGGCGTCCGGGTCGCGGTCCAGCCCGACGACCCGCAACCCCGGGTGCGCCTCGAGCATCGCGAGGGTGTGGCCGGCCAGCCCCAGCGTCGCGTCGACCATCACGGCACCGTCGGCGGCGCACGCCGGGCCGAGGAGCTCGAGGACCCGGTCCAGCAGCACCGGCACGTGCACCGGGGGCTGCCCGGGCCCCGGGGCCGCGGCAGGTCCGGTGCTGCTCATCGTCTGCTGCCTCTCGAGTGGTCCTGACGGGTCCCGCGATGGTGCCGCGCCGCGGGCGGCCGCTGGGGGACGCGGAAGCGGGGGCGTGCGGGATCGGGCGGGTGGGGGGCAGGAGGTGGGTGGGGCGCGGTGGGGTGGGTGGGGCGCAGTGGGGCCGGTGGAGCGCAGTGGGGCGGCGGGAGGCCGGATCCGGGGGGTGTCCGGCCCCGCGGCTCCGCCTGGCGTCGGGGAAGAGCGTCAGGTGGGGTTCCGCGGGGCCGGTGGGTCACCCCCTGCCGGCGAGGGGCCGGCCCGCTGATCCGTGCGGTCCTCCTCGTGGGACCGAGCCGCGGGGAAGGCGGCTGGGGCCCGGTCCGGTCGAGCCGCGGGGAAGGCGGCTCGAACGGGTGCGTCGCGGAGGCCGGTGGGAGCGGGTGGGGCGATCCCGGGATCACGACAGCGTCGGCATCCCCTCGCTCTCCATGTCGGCGAAGGCGGCCTCCTGCTCGGCCACGTAGGCGTCCCAGGTCGCGGAGTCCCAGATCTCGAAGCGGGTGTCCACGCCGACGACGACGACGTCGCGGTCCAGGTGGGCGTACTCGCGCAGGCTCGCGGGGATGGTGATGCGGCCCGTCTTGTCCGGCTCCAGCTCCACCATCGAGCCGAAGCTCATGCGGGCGCGCATGCGCGCCGCGGCGGTGTCGGAGGGTGCCATGGCGGCCATCGCGGCGCTCTGCTCGGCGACCCGGGCCATCGTCAGCCCGTAGATGCAGCGTTCCTGGCCCTTCTTGATCACCATGCCGTCGGCCACCTGGTCGCGGAAGCGGACGGGGAGGGCGAGCCGGCCCTTTTCGTCGAGGCGCAACTGGTAGCTGCCGACGAACACCGGATCACCCCCTGCATCGGTCCTCCCATGGCTCTGCAGCTCCCCCGGACGGGACCCTGCCTCCCCACCAGGCGACACAGTAACCCACTGGCCCCCACTGGACACCACCTGAGGCCGTGTCGTGACCCACCGCCCCCACCTCGCGGAACGCCCTCGCGACCGGGGTCGCGGAGCACCGTGATCCGCGCCCGGGACGGGGGGTCGACTGCGCACGTACGGTGGAGCGGTGACGGAGGCGACACGGTCCGCCGACGGGACGGCCGACGCGTCGGTCGACGTCGCCGCGGAGGGCGCACGCATCGCGGCCGCGGTCAGCCGCGTCGTCCAGGGCAAGGAGGACGTCGTCCGGCTGGCACTGGTCGTGCTGCTGGCCGAGGGCCACCTGCTGATCGAGGACGTGCCCGGGGTCGGCAAGACCACGCTGGCCAAGGCGCTGGCCGGCGCCGTCGACGCCAGCGTCCGGCGCATCCAGTTCACGCCCGACCTGCTGCCGAGCGACGTGACGGGGGTGGCTGTCTACGACCAGGAGACCCGGGCGTTCGAGTTCAAGCCGGGGGCGATCTTCGCCAACCTGGTCGTGGCCGACGAGATCAACCGCGCCTCCCCCAAGACCCAGTCGGCGCTGCTGGAGTGCATGGAGGAGCGGCAGGTCACCGTCGACGGCGTGAGCTACCAGCTGGCCCGCCCGTTCCTGGTCATGGCCACGCAGAACCCGCTGGAGATGGAAGGCACCTACCCCCTCCCCGAGGCCCAGCGCGACCGGTTCACCGCCCGCGTGTCCATGGGGTATCCCGATCCGGCCGCGGAGCTGGCCATGCTCGACGACCGCTCCACCGCCGACCCGCTGACCGCCCTGCGCCCGGTGGCCGACGCCACCCTCGTCCGGTCCCTGGTCGCCGCCGTGGGCCGGGTGCACGTCGCCGAGGCCGTCCGCCGGTACGTCGTCGCCCTGGTCGAGGCCACCCGCCGGTCACCCGACCTGCGCCTGGGCGCCTCCCCGCGCGCCGGCCTGCAGCTCCTGCGGGCCGCCCGCGCCTCCGCCGCCCTCGACGGGCGTGACCACGTGCTGCCCGACGACGTCCAGGCCCTCGCCGTGCCGGTGCTGGCCCACCGCCTCCTGCTCAGCGGGGAGGCCGTGGTCGGCCGGCGCAGCGCCGAGCAGGTGGTGGCCTCGCTGGTGGCCTCCGTGCCGGTCTTCCGCGGGCGCTGAGCGTGCGCGGCGTTCCCGGCCGGTCCGTCGGGGCCCTCACGACCCGCGGCCGCTGCCTCCTCGCCGGGGGCCTGACGCTCGGGCTGGTGGGGGCGGTGCTCGGCGAGCGGTCGCTGGTGCAGCTGGCCGCCTTCGTCCTGGTCCTGCCGCTGCTCGCCGCCGTCAGCGTGGCGCGGGGGCGGTTCCGGGTCACCACCCGGCGCACCGTCACCCCGCAACGGGTGCCGCGCGGCACGCCGGCCGAGGTCGAGCTGCAGCTGCAGAACGCCGACGCGCGGCGCGGCGGGCTCTGGCTGCTGACCGAGCAGCTGCCGGCGGCGCTGGGCCGCTCGCACCGGTTCACGGTGGCCGGCCTGGCCCCGGGCGCCGGCACCACCGTCAGGTACCGGCTGGTCGGTCGACACCGCGGCCGCTACCAGCTGGGGCCGCTGCGGCTGCGGGTCGTCGACCCGTTCGGCCTGGTCGAGCGCACCGCCGTCGGCTCCGACACCGCTCCCCTGGTCGTGGTGCCCCGCGTCCGACCGCTGGGGCGCGGTGGCCCGGGTGGCGGCCGGGGTGGCGACGACGGCACGCACCGCGCGTTCGCCGTCCACGGCGACGACGACGTCAGCGTCCGCGAGTACCGGCGCGGTGACGACCTGCGCAGGGTGCACTGGCGGGCGAGCGCGCGCACCGGCGAGCTCATGGTGCGGCTCGAGGAACAACCGTGGCGCGCCCAGGGCACCCTGCTGCTGGACACCCGGGCGCGCGCGCACCTGCTGGCTCCGGCGTGGGACGCCTCCCGGCGCGCTCCGGGGCCGCCGGGCGACGACCAGCCACCCGCCGACAGCCTGGAGTGGCTGGTCGAGGCGGCGGCCAGCATCGGGGTCGCGCTGGCCCGGCGCGGCGCCCGGCTGCGGGTCGTGACCAGCACCGGGGAGCTGACGCCCGATCCCGGCGCCGCGGCGCTCGGCGCCGAGGAGCTCCTGGACCGGCTGGCCGTCGTCGGGGCCTCCCGGGTCGGCGACCTGTCCGACGCCGCGTCGGCCGCGTGCCGCGCCGCCGGCGACGGGCCGCTGATCTGCCTGCTGGGCGCGGTCGGACCCGACGACGTGGCCGACCTCGTGCGGCTGCGCCAGGGACCGGTGCCCGGCCTCGCCGTGCTGCTGGACGTGGCGACCTGGGGCGAGCCGGGCCGCGGCCGGCGCAGCGCGACCGGTGCCGCGCTGGACGCGCTCTCGACCCAGCGCGACCAGGCCGTCGCCGCCCTCGCCGCGGCCGGCTGGCGGGTGACCACCGCGTCGGCCGGGCAGGACGTCGGCGAGGCGTGGGCCGCGCTGACCGGGACTCCCGTCGGGGCGCCGGCATGACCGCGACGGACGTCCGCACCCCGGTCGCCGCCGCGGCAGCGACCCTGCTCGGCGCGCTGGCGCTCTCCCCCGTCTTCACCAGCCGGGCGTGGGTGCCACCGGTGGTGACGGTCGTCGTCGCCGTGCTGGCCGGCGGCCTGGCGCTGCGCGCGGCGGTCGCCCGGCTCGCCGGCGACCGCACACGCTCGTGGCCGGTCGAGGCGCTGGGCCCCGTGGTGGTGCCGGTCGGTCAGCTCGTCCTCGTCGTCTGCGTGCTCACGGCCGTGTTCGTGCCGGATGCCGCGCCGGCCGGGGTGCTGCCCACGCCGGCCGCGCTGGCCCGGCTCGCCGAGGTCTTCGGGGCGGGGGCGGCCGAGATCCAGGAGCAGGCCACGCCCGCGCTCCCGCTGACCGGCCTGCTCGCCCTCACCACCTTGTTCGTCGGGCTGGTGGCCGTCGCGGTGGACCTGCTGGCGGTCACCGTGCGGCAGGCGGCGGTGGCCGGGGCCGCGCTGCTCCCCCTGGTGTGCGTGCCCGTGGCGACGGTGACCGGCGGCATCGGGCTGGTGGCGCTGGTCGGGCCGGCCGCCGGCTTCGCCGTGCTCCTGTGGGCCGACCAGCGCCGCTCCCTGGAGGGACCCACCGGCGGTGGCACCGCCGTGCGCATCGGCGTGGTCGCGGTGGCGGCGGGCGCCGTCCTGGGCACCGCGGTGCCCACCCTCCCCGAGGGCTCGTTCGCCACCGGGCTCGGCGGCGGGGCGGGGTCGGCCACGGGGACCTCCCTGGACCCGGCGGCGGAGCTGCGGGGGCAGCTGACCCTGCCCGAGCCGATCGAGCTGCTGCGCGTGGACACCTCGGTGGAGGACCCCGGCTACCTGCGCGCGGTGGCGCTCGACGAGTACGACCCGGTGGAGGGCTGGTCGCTGAGCAACCTCGACGGCGAGGTCTCGGTCGCCGAGGACGACCTCCTCGCTCCGCCGCCGGCCCGCCAGCCGGCCCGCCAGGTGGTCGCCGAGGTGCAGGTGCTGGACCACGACGACCGGTTCCTCCCCGTGCCGACCTCCCCCCTCTCGGTCCGCACCGACGGCGAGGACGGCGCGTGGCGCTTCGACGACGCGACCGGGACCGTGTTCGGCCGCGGGATCACCACCGCTGGGCTGACGTACCGGGTGACCGCGATCGAGCCGCGCCCGTCCGACGAGCTGCTCGCGCGCGCGGCCCCGCTCCCCGCGGACGACCCCCTGCAGCAGCGCTTCGGCGCGCTGCCCGAGCTGGACCCGGCGATCACCGACCTGGTCGCCGGGCTGACCGAGGGCGCAGGCACCCCGTACGAGCGCGTGCTGCGCATCCAGGCGTACCTGACCGACCGGTCCAACGGGTTCGTCTACAGCCTCTCCACCGCCCCCGGCACCAGCGGCGACGACCTGGTGGACTTCCTGCGGCTCAAGCGCGGCTACTGCGAGCAGTACGCCGGCGCCATGGCGGTGCTGGTCCGCCAGACGGGGCTGCCCGCCCGCGTGGCGCTGGGGTACACGCCCGGCGACGTCTCGCCCGACGGAACCCGGCTGGTCACCAGCGACGACGCCCACGCCTGGGTGGAGGTCTGGTTCCAGGGGATCGGGTGGGTGCCCTTCGACCCCACGCCGCTGGCCGCCGACCGGCAGGTGGAGCTCCCCTGGTCGCCGCGGACCACGGCGCAGGAGCGGCTGGACGCCGCACCGGCCGTCCCCGCGCCGTCGGTGGCGCCTCCGCCGGCGGCCCCCCGGACGGACCGCCTCCCGCAGGCGGCGCCCCAGGTCGTCGCCCCGACGCAGACCGGGGCCGACCGGGGTCCGCTGCTGATCGGCGCGGGACTGCTGGCGCTCGGCGCCGTCGTCCTGGCCGCCCCGGGCTCCGCGCGTGCCCTGCAGCGCCGCCGCCGGCTGGCCGGGGGCGGGACGTGGGCGGAGCTGCGCGCCACCGCCACGGACCTGGGCGTGCACCTGCATCCCTCGTGGACCCCGCGCCGGGTGGCCGACGCGCTGGCTCTCACCCTGACCCGGGGGCCCGGCGGACCGTCGGTGGAGTCGTCGGTGGCGGCCGTGCGCCGGCTGGCCCGCGCCGAGGAGGCAGCCAGCTACGGGCGGCCGGGCAGCGCGCGACCGGACGCCGAGCTGCAGGCGGCGCTGCGGACGGCCCGCCGGGGGCTGCTCGGGGCGCGCCCGCGGGCGGTGCGGGTGCGGGCGCTGCTGTGGCCGGCGTCACTGGTGGCCGAGATCCGGGAACGGGGCGCCCGGTGGGCCCGGTACGGCTCCGGCCGCCGTCCGGGGCGGACGGCGGCCGGGAGGTCGGTGCGCGAGGGCTACTGGTCGTAGCGGCGGCGGAAGCGCTCCTCGAGCCGGTTCTTCATCGGCTGCCGCCCGCGCTTGCCACCGCGGCCGGCGGCCGAGGAGCCGCGCGGCCCGGCGGGCCCGGCGGCCTCGACCGCACCGGTGGCCCCCCGGTAGTGCAGCACCCCGAGGGCGGCACCGCCGAAGGCGACCAGGAATCCCAGGACGCCGAGCGGGACGGACTCGGCGACCGCGCCGGCGACCAGGACGGCGAGGCCGACCAGCACCAGCAGGGCACCGAGTTGCAGTTTGCGGCGAGCCTTCTGACGGCGATCGCCGGTGCGGACCGAGGATGCGAACTTCGGGTCGTCATCGACGAGGGCGCGCTCGATCTGCTCCAGCAGACGCTGCTCGTGCTCGGAGAGCGGCACGTCGACCTCCAAATGGGCGGAGCCAGTTCCGTCGGAGGCTCCCGCCGACGGTATCTCCGAGGATACGAGCCGATTGGACGCGGCGAAAGGCGACGCCACGGTGACCGGCCCGACGCGCCGGCCGATCACTCCTCCGGGTGCAGCCCGCGGCGCGTCGTGCCTGGTCAGCGAGCCGCCCGCCCGACCGGCCCCGAGGAGCCCAGCAGCGTCGCCGGCCGGACCGCTCCCGCTCCGAAGCGCCGGGCGGCGCGATCGGCGGCCAGTTCCGCCTCCCGGCGGCCGTGCTCGCGCGCGCCGAGCTCCAGCTGCCGGGGGGCGGAACCCGCCTCGACGAGCCGTTCGGCCCGGACGCCGACCAGCCGGATGCGGGTCCGGTCCAGGCCCAGGGCGTCGTAGAGGGCGCGGGCCGTGTCGTAGAGCTCCTGCCCCACGTCGGTGGGCGCGGCCAGCGTGCGACTGCGGGTGATCGTGGTGAAGTCGGCGAAGCGGACCTTGATGCTGACCGTGCGGGCCAGGCAGCCGGTCGAGCGCAGCCGCCCGGCCGTCCGCTCCGCCAGCCGCAGCAGCTCGCGGTGGACCACCCTGGGGTCGTCGACGTCGGCGGCGAAGGTCTCCTCCGCGCCGGTGGAGCGCTCGGGCTCGTCGGGGACGACCCGCCGGGGGTCGCGCCCCCACGCGAGTTCGTGCAGGTGGGCGCCCGCGGCGGCACCCAGCGCCCGCTGGAGGGTCTTCGCCGGCACGTGGGCCAGGTCGCCCACGGTCCGCAGCCCGAGCCGCAGGAGCGTCTCCTCCGTCTTCGGACCCACTCCCCAGAGCGCACCCACCGGCAGCGGGTGCAGGAAACCCATGACCTCCGGGGGGCGGACGACGAGCAGCCCGTCGGGCTTGGCCCGGGTGGAGGCGAGCTTCGCCACGAACTTGGTGCCGGCGACCCCGACCGAGCAGGTGATGCCCTGCTCGTCGAACACCCGGGCGCGGAGGTACTCGCCGATGGCCACGGGGTCACCCAGCCGCCGGCCGGCGCCCGAGACGTCCAGGAACGCCTCGTCCAGGCTCAGCGGCTCGACCAGCGGGGTGATCGACCGGAACAGCGCCATGACCGCCCGGGACACCTCGGCGTAGAGCGCCATGTCCCCCGGCAGCACCGTCGCCGTCGGGCACAGCCGCAGCGCGCGGGCGGTGGGCATGGCCGCGTGCACCCCGTACCTGCGGGCCTCGTAGGTGGCCGAGGTGACCACGCCGCGGTTCCCGGCCCCGCCGACGATCACCGGCGTGCCGGCCAGCTCCGGGCGCCGGCGCACCTCGACGCTGGCGAAGAAGGCGTCCATGTCGATGTGCAGGACGGTGCACCCGTCCGCCCGTCCGACGCCGCCCGCCACCGCCACCTCCCGCACGTCCCCGTGGATCGAACATGCGTTCGACCCACGGGAACGATAACGGTCCGGCGCCGGGGCGGCCGACCGGCGCGCCCCGGCCCGCCGAGGTCAGCGGGCGACGACCTCGGTGTCCTGCTTGCCCGGCCACATCTTGGCGCCGATCACCCCGCCGAGCGCGGAGGCGATGATCGACAGACCCAGCCCGAGGACCGCCCAGCTGGCGGCCGAGCGCGCCGTCTCGGCGGCCTGGCCGGCCTGGATGTCGGGCAGGTTGGCCTGCTGGATGCCGGCGACGTCGGTGACCACGCCGGCCAGGGAACCCAGCAGGGCACCGCCACCGAACAGCGTCAGCAGCACGATGGTGACCACGGTCAGCGCCCACACCAGGATGCCGTGGAGCAGCCCCTCGCTGACCCCGCGCCACAGCGCGGTCGCCCCGGCGGTGAGACCACCCAGGAAGAGGGCGAGCAGCCCGTTGATGCCGCTGATCAGGTCGGCGTTGTTCCCGTCACCACCTCCCATGTCCCACCAGCCCAGGGCCAGCGTGGCCAGCTGCAGCAGCAGGAAGGTGGGCACCGCGACGATCAGGCCGGCCCAGACCGGGCCCCAGCGGACGCGGTCCCGGCGCGTGGGCGGCGTCTGGTGGTGCGTGTCCCGGAGGCCTACGCGGCTCGCCCCTTCGTCCCTGGCCGGGTCCAGCCGGCCACCCGACGTCTCCTGGGTCACGTCGGCGCTCGCGCCTGTCTGCGTACGACCCTCTGTCATGACATCTCCTCCTCGTGCGTCGTCTCGTGCCTCTGACCCCTCAGAGGTGCCCCTCAGGGGTGGACCCACACGAGATGCCCGCCAGGAAGGAGACGACTGCACCGGACGCCGAGCCGTCACGCGATCGTGACCCTCCCCGCACAGCGGAAACCGCTGGCCGGACGGCAGGTGTCAGACCCGGGTGAGGGAGGTAAGCAGCGACGCAGGGACGGCCGGCCGGCCGCCCCTGATCGACCTGGACGGAGATGCCATGGCGCTCGACGACGACGACATGACCAGCACGGAGGGCCCGGCCGACGGCGGCGCCTCGGGCACCCCGGGCGCCCATGACGGTGGCGCGGACGGCGGTGCCGACAGCGGCGCGGACGGTGGCGCCGACGGCGGTGCCGACAGCGGTGCCGACGGCGGCGCGGACGGCGGTGCGGACGGCGGCGCGGACGGCGGCGCGGACGGCGGTGCCGACAGCGGCGCGGACGGTGGCGCCGACGGCGGTGCCGACGGTGGCGCGGACGGTTCGGCCTGAACGAGCACCCGACCCCGCGGGGCCGGACGGAGCCACAGCTCCGCCCGGCCCTGCGGCGGTGCACGAACATGGCCCCCGAGCAGTTCGCCCGGGAGCACTGGGCACGGCGCCCGCTCCTGACCCGCGCCGAGGACACCGGCAACTCCTTCACCGACCTGCTCGACCTGCCGGCGGTCGACGAGCTGCTCTCCCGACGCGGCCTGCGCACACCGTTCCTGCGGATCGCCAAGGACGGCGCGGTCGTCGACGCGAAGCGGTTCACCACGTCGGGCGGGGCCGGCGCGGAGATCGCCGACCAGGTCTCCTCGGACGCGGTGCTGCGGCTGTTCGCCGACGGGAGCACCGTCGTCCTCCAGGGGCTGCACCGGCTCTGGCCGCCGCTGATCGAGTTCGCCGACCAGCTGGCCGCCGACCTCGGCCACCCGACGCAGGTCAACGCCTACGTCACCCCGCCGTCGTCGCAGGGCTTCAGCCCGCACTACGACGTGCACGACGTCTTCGTGCTCCAGGTGGCCGGTGAGAAGCACTGGACCATCCACGAGCCGGTGCTGCCCGATCCGCTGCGCACCCAGCCGTGGAACGACCGCGCTGCCGAGGTGGCGGCGGCCGCCGAGCGGGCACCGGTGATCGACGCGGTGCTGCGGCCCGGCGACGCCCTCTACCTGCCGCGTGGGTTCCTGCACTCGGCGAAGGCCCTCGGCGAGATCAGCGCGCACCTGACCGTCGGCATCCACTCGGTGACCCGCTGGGCGGCGGCCGAGTCGGTGCTGGACCTGGTGCGCACGCTGGCGGCCGAGGACCGCGCGCTGCGGAGCTCGTTGCCCCTCGGCGTCGACCTGTCCGGTCCCGACGCCCTGGCCGACGACGTCGCCGCCGTCGTCGAGGGACTGCGGGAGTGGCTGGGCCGGGTGGACCCGGCCGACGTCGCCGACCGCCTGCGGGCCCGGACCTGGGCGCAGGTGCGGCCGGAACCGGTCGCACCGCTGGCGCAGTCCGTCGCCGCGGCCGCGCTGGACCCGGGGACGGTGCTGCGACTGCGCCGCCACCTGCGGTGCACCCTGCGCGACGCCGACGACGGCCGGGTGACCCTCGTGGCGGGCCGGCGCACCCACTCCTTCCCGGAGGACGCCCGGGCCGCGCTGACCGAGCTGCTGGCCGCCGGCGAGCTGAAGGTGGGCGACCTGCCCGGCCTCGACCCGGCGGACCGCCTGACGCTGGCCCGCCGGCTGGTGACCGAGTCGATCGCCACCGTGCCCGACGCGACCCTGCCCGCCACCGGGCACGGCGGGCGGGGGGCGGCGTCCGGGGAACCCCGGTGACCCGGTGGAGGGCGTGACCGCACCGGACCCGGCGGGGAAGGACGACTTCTGCCGCACGGAGGTCCCCGCCCGCCCGCCGGGCCGGCTCGACGCCGGCCGCTGCTCGGTGCAGGCGCTCGAGCGCGGCGACTCGGGGGTGGCGACGGCCTCACCGGTGTCCCGCTGGCTGCTGGTCGAGCAGCCGGGGCCGTGGGGACGGCAGGCGCTGCTCCAGTCGAGGTTCGACGCACGCGTGGCCCGGTTGCTCGCCGAGCGGGCCGAGCGGGAGGGGGTCCGGGTCCTGCTGGTCCGCCGGCCCGGCGACCGGCTGGCCGACTCCGGCCGGCGCTGGGCCTACGCCGACAGCCGGCTGGGCCGGGAGGGGCTGTGGTGGTCGGTGCGCTCGACCGACGCCGACCTGCTCAGCGCGCCGTGGGACGGGTCGGTCGGCGAGCCGGCGTCCGGGCCGGCCTACCTGGTGTGCACGCACGGCGGCCACGACGCCTGCTGCGCGCTGCGCGGCCGTCCGCTGGCCCGTGCCCTGCCCGCGCCCGGCCCGACCGACGTGTGGGAGTGCAGCCACCTCGGGGGCGACCGGTTCGCGGCGAACGTGCTGGTGCTGCCGCACGGCTTCTACTACGGGCAGGTCCCCGGGGACGGCGGGCTGGTCGTCGCCGCGCACGACCGGGGGCAGGTGGCTCTGCCGTGGTTGCGCGGACGGGCAGGGCTGCCCGCACCGGTGCAGGCCGCCCAGCACTACGCGCGCGAGGAGCTCGGCGTCCTCGGCGTCGACGAGCTGCCGCCGGTCCGCTCGACCCGGCGGGAAGCGGCGGACCCGGGCGCGGAGCGGTGGGAGGTCATCCTGACCGGCCCGGCGGGGCCGGTCACCGTCACCGTGGAGAGCCGGCCGTCACCGGAGACGGTGCACCTCACCTGCTCCGCCACCACGGCCGGCCGGGTGCGCACCTGGCACCACCTGTCGCTGTCGGCACCGCCGGGCTGACCCGCCCGGCTCAGCGGAGCGCGCGTCCCCGGGCGGCGAGCAGCGGGATCGCCAGCTCCGTCGCGGTCAACGACCCGTGGTAGGCGGCCAGCCGGCTCGGCCCCGGCTCCAGCCGGGGGCTGATCAGCGCCCAGCTACCGCGGGCCAGCGCCACGACGTCCCCGATGCGGGCCGCCAGCGCGTCGTCCACCGGCCCGAAGACCCCGCTGGCGACGGCCTCGTCGCGCCCCACCACCCACGCCCGGTCGCCGAGGACCCCGCGCCAGCGGGCCAGCACATCGGCCTCCGCCCCGGGCTCGGTGTGCACGTACCGGGCGCGGGGTTCACCGGCGAGCACCCGCACCCCGTCGGCGAGGTCGGGCTCGTCGTCGAGGTCCAGCCGCGTCGCGGCGGGGACGTCGAGCATCCCGTGGTCGGCGGTGACCAGCAGCGCGGCGTCGTCGGGCAGGCCGTCGACCAGCTGCGCGACGACGCGGTCGACCAGGGCGAGCTGCGCGCGCCAGCTGGGCGAGTCGACCCCGCGGACGTGGCCGGTGAGGTCGAGCTCGGCCATGTAGCCGTAGACCAGGGACCGCCGGCCCGCCTCCAGGCCCGAGCGCATGAGCGCGGTGAGGTCCCCGGGCCCCACCGCCCCGGTGTACTCGGCCCCGCGGTAGGCGGCCACGGTGAGGCCCGATCCCGCATAGGCCCACGGCCCGACGGCGGTGACCGCCACCCCGTCGGCGGCGGCGCGCTCGAAGACGGTGGGCTGCGCCTGCCAGTCGGCGGGGTCGGGGTCGTCGGTCCACTGGGTGTGGTTGAGGGTGCGCCCCTCCCCCGGCACCTCGGTGACGAAGCCCAGGATCCCGTGGCTGCCCGGGGGCAGTCCGGTGCCGATGGTGGTGAGGCTGACCGGGGTGGTGCTGGGACAGGGCGCCTGCAGGGTTCCGGCCGGGCTGCTCATGCCGGCCAGCGTGGGCGCCAGGTCGGCGTGCGCCCGGACGAGGTCGGCGCCCAGGCCGTCCACGAGCAGGACCGCCACGCGGCGGGCCCCGTGCAGCGCGTCGGCCAGGCCCAGCGGGTCGGCGGGCAGGTCCCCCCGGGGCACCGGCGTCCCCAGCGCCGCCGCGACGCCGGGCAGCACGTCGGCGAGGGTGGCGACGCCGTAGGCCGGCCGGTGCAGGTCGGGCGGCAGCACGCCGTCGCCCTCCCCGGTCACGCGCGGGTCGCCAGCAGGTGGAGGCCTGCGGCGACCTCGCGGTAGGGCGAGGTCTCGGCGAGCGCGAGCTCGAGGTCCCGGACGGCGGCCGGATCGGCCCCGGAGGCGGAGTCGAGCAGGTCGGCGACGACGGAGACCCCGCGCCAGGCGCCGGGGGTCAGACCGGCACCGCCGACGAGCGCCAGGAGCTCGTCGGGGCTGAACCGGCGGCGGAGCGGCCGGCCGGGGTGGGCGTCCTGGTCCCGGAGCTGGGCCAGCGCCTCCGCGGGGTGGCCGCCGACGGCTCGGGCGAGGACCGCGCCGGCCCGGTTGGCGACGGCGAGGCTCACCCGGCCGCCGGGCCGCAGCGCGCCGGCGATCTCGGCCAGCGTGACCCCGGGGTCGTCGACCACCTCGAGCACTGAGTGGCACAGCGCGAGGTCGTACCCGCCCTCGTCGTCGGCGAGGACCTCGTGCAGCAGGTCGCCGTCCCCCTGGACACCGCGCACCCGCCCGCCGACACCCGCCGTCTCGGCACGCCGGCGCAGGGTGGCCAGGGCGTCGGCGCTGGGATCGACGACGGTGACGGTGTGCCCCAGGCGGGCCAGCGGGACGGCGAACATCCCGCTCCCCCCGCCGACGTCGAGCACGCGCAGCGCGTCACCGGCGTCGACCAGCGGGTCGAGCGCGGCCCACACGGCGGCGGTGCGGGCGGGCAGCTGCTCCGCGGTCGGCGGAGCGGGAACGGTCGGCACCCACCGGAGCCTAGTGGCGGAGCGCGGCGCCCACCGCTTCCCCGCCGGTGGGCGCCGCGGGCCCGGGCTACGCGTCCGCACCGTCGGCGGCCCGCCGGATCTCGGCCAGGTCGATGCGGCGCATCTGCAGCATCGCCTGGGTGGCACGCTGGGCGCGGCCGGGGTCGGGGTCACCGAGCAGCGTCATGAGCTCCGCCGGGATCACCTGCCAGGAGACACCGAAGCGGTCCTTGAGCCACCCGCACATGCTCTCCTCGCCGCCCTCGGTGAGCCGGTGCCAGTAGTGGTCGGCCTCCTGCTGGTCGGCGCACATGATCTGGAAGGAGACCGCCTCGGTGAACGAGAACTCCGGGCCCCCGTTGAGCGCGGTGTACTCCTGGCCGTCGAGGGTGAAGTCCACGGTCACGACGTCGCCCTCCTTCATCGGTGGGGGCAGGCCGGGCCCATAGCGGGTGACCTTCCCGATGCCGGAGTTCGGGAAGACCGAGGTGTAGAGCGCCGCGGCCTCCTCGGCGGTGCCGTCGAACCACAGGCACGGGATCTGTTTGGGCATGGCCGGTCCTCCTTCGCGCCGGCCGGATGCCGACGTCGGTGGTCGGACCGCGCCCGGCCCGTGGACTCATCGGTCCGTCGACCCTGCGTTGGTCGATCGTTTGGCCGGCCCTCGTCGACGGGCACCCGAACGGGTCATCACACGCCGACCACGAGGAGATCCCCATGGGCCGTTCCGCCCGCCCCCGCCTAATTCGCCGGACCGCGGCCGCGTTCGCCATCACCGCCGCGTCCCTCACGACGGTCGCCTGCGGGGACGACGTGGTCGACGACGACGTGGAGCAGAACATCGAGCAGGGCGTCGACGACGTCGAGCAGGAGGTCGAGGACGCCACCGACGGCGAGGGCTGAGCGCACTGGCCGCAGACCACCGGAACGCACGGTTCCGGTTCGGGCGGGATCGCGGCTAGCCTGCTGCCCGTGACGGTCCTGATCGGTGCCGGGCTGATCCTCGCCGGGGCGGCCGTGGCCGTGCTCCAGGTACGGCTCGCCGCGGCCTCCTCGGGACCGCCGCCGCGCAGGTGGCACGTGTCCGAGTCGCTCCCCCGTGGTCAGCGGTACGGCTCCGACATCGCCATCGCGGTCCTGCTCTGCGCCGGTGCGTTCGTCGTCGCGCACGGCCGACCGGGGTGGGTGTTCTACGTGGCGATCGTCGGCGCCGCGCTCGTCACCGCCGCCGCGCAGGCGCTCGCTCTGCGCGCGCTGCCCGAGCGCGCCGAGCACTGACGGGCGAGCGTGCGGTCGGGAGCCCACCTCAGTGACCGGAGCTGCCCGGGCTGGAGTGCCAGAGCTTGCGGGGTGGCGCGGCCGCGGCCCGCCGGGCGGCGCCCTTGGTCTCGTCGCCGGCGGGCTTGATGTCGGCGTAGGGCGACATCCGGAACCCGGTCGGGTGGACCAGGACCGGCCGCACGACCACCGGCCGGGAGCCGTGCGAGGCCGCGGCCCCCGCGATCGCCTGCTCGGTGTACTCCCCCGGAGCCGCCATCAGCTCGGCGACCGACTCGAGCCCGCCGGCCTCCCAGGCCTCGTGCAGCGCCGGGAGCTCCCACGCCCCGGTGGCCCGCAGCGACACCCCGCGCGGCCCCGTCCGGCGCAGCACCCCGCGGATGACCAGCAGCCACGAGTGGAAGACCGTCGCGGCGTAGGGGCCCTGCGCGTCCTCGAAGAAGGTCGAGTCGGTGCAGCCGGTGCCGTCGTCGAGGGTCACGAACACCACCCGGCGCCCGGACCGGATCGGCGGGGTCTGGGTGGCCACCTTGACGCCGGCCACCAGCACCTCCGCGCCGCTGCGGCAGCCGAGGAGCTCACCGGCCGGCACCGCGCCGAGCGCCGACAGGAACGGCCGGTAGAAGTCGATCACGTGCCGGCTGGCGTCCAGCCCGAGCACCTCCAGCTCTGCCCGCACCAGCTCGGCGTCGGTGAACTCGGGCAATCCGCTGCTCTCTGCCCACTCCGGGCCGGCCGGCTCCCCGGCGGACTCTTCGGACAGCTCCAGCCCCATGAGGTCCAGGCTCAGCTGCCCGTCGGACGTCGCCCGCGCGCCGCTGCGGCTCCACCGGTCGAGCTCGCTGATCTGCAGCAGCAGGTCGCGCCGGGTCACCTGCCGGCGCCGGCGGGTCGGCCGGCCGGCCTCCCGGTCCCGCATGCCGAAGCCGTAGAGCGAGTCGAAACCACCGGCCAGCACCAGCCGCTCGACCACCGGGCGGGACACCGACGCCCGCGCCCAGAAATCCGTCAGTGACCGATAGGGCTGGCCGGCGACGACCCGCGCCACCTCGTCGTCGGATATGCCCTTCACGTCGGCCAGCGACAGCCGGATGCCGTACCGCGTCGGGTCGGGCATCGCCGCGGGCATCCACTCCGGACGCCGCCAGCCCGAACTCTCAGCCTCCACCTCACGGTCAGGGCTCGTCGCGTCGTCGTCCACGTCGTCGTCCGCGACCAGCCGTTCGACGCGGTAGCTGCCGGTCGAAGCGTTGACATCCAGGCCGAGCACCCGGATGCCGAAGTTGCGGGCATCGTCGAGGATCAGCCGCTTCGGGTACATGCCGGGGTCGTGGGTGAGGACCCCGGCCAGGAAGGCCGCCGGGTGGTGGGTCTTCAGCCAGGCCGACTGGTAGGTGGGGAGCGCGAACGCCGCGGCGTGGGCCTTGCAGAAACCGAACGACCCGAAGGACGCCAGCACCTCCCACACCCGCTCGGCCACCTCCACCGGGTAGCCGGCAGCCAGCGCCCGCGGCACGAACCACGCCCGCACCTCCGGGTGGGCGTCCTTCTCCCCCAGGGCGCGGCGCACCTCGTCGGCCTCGGCCAGCGTGCAGCCGGCCATCCGGGCCACCACCTGCAGCACCTGCTCGTGGAAGACGACCACCCCGGCGGTCTCGGCGAGCGCGAACTCCAGGTCCGGATGGGGGTACTCCACCTCGCGCCAGCCGTTCCGGGCCATGAGGAAGGGGGTGACCATGTCGCTCTTCACCGGTCCGGGCCGGAACAGCGAGATGTCGATGATGATGTCCTCGAACGTCCGCGGCCCGAACTTGCCGACCAGCTCGCGCTGCCCCGGCGACTCGATCTGGAACATGCCGAGCGTGCGGGTGCTGCGGATCAGCTCGAAGGTCGTCGGGTCGTCCCGCGGGACGGCGTCGATGTCGACCGCCTCCTCGTCGACCCGCTCGATCTCGTCGAGGGCGTGCGCGATCGCCGACTGCATCCGGATGCCGAGCAGGTCCAGCTTGAGCAGCCCCAGCTCCTCGACGTCGTCCTTGTCGAACTGGCTCATCGGGTAGCCGAGGTAGCTGCTCTCCACCGGGGTGCGGTCCAGCAGCGTGGCGTCGGAGAGCAGCACCCCGCACGGGTGCAGGGCGATGTGCCGGGGCAGCCCGTCGAGCCGGGACACGAGGTCGAACAGCAGGTCGAGGTCGCCGGTGCCGCCGGCGCGGCGCGAGCCGTACCGGCTGGCCCGCAGCTCGGGGAGGTCGCGCAGCGCGGCGTGCACCTGATTGGCCCGGATGTGCGGGAACGCCTTGGCGACGGCGTCGACCTCCGCCTGCGGCAGGCCCAGCGCGGCCCCGACGTCGCGGATCGCGTGGCGCACCCGGTAGGTGTCCATCATCGAGATGCAGCTGACCCGGTCGGCGCCGAAGCGGTCGATCACCGCGTCGTAGACCTCCATCCGGCGCGCGGACTCCACGTCGATGTCGATGTCGGGCAACTGGTGGCGCAGCGGCGAGAGGAACCGCTCCATCAGCAGCCCGTAGCGCAGCGGGTCGACGTCGGAGATGCCCAGCAGGTAGGTGACCAGGCTGCCGGCGCCCGAGCCGCGAGCCGCCGCGCGAACCCTCAAGCTCTTAATGAGGTCGACCACGTCCGCGACGGTGAGGAAGTAGGACGGGTAGCCGAGGGAGTCGATGACCCCGAGCTCCTCCTCCAGCCGCTGCCGCACCCGGGTCGTGGGCACCACGCCCCGCCGCCCGAGCCCCGCCTCGCACCGGGCGCGCAGCACCTGCGCCGGGCCCATCCCCCGCTCCGCCGGCGTGGTGACGACGTCCAGCTCGGGGTACCGCACGCTGCCGATGCCCAGGTCGCCCGCGGGGTCCACGGCGCACTGCTCGGCCAGCCGGGCGGTGCGCTCGAGCAGCCGCAGGGCGGCGTCCCGGTCGGGGCCGGTCAGGTCCTCGGCGACCTCGGCCATCTCCTTGCCCGACTTCAGGTAGCCCTCGGCCGTGGTGCGGTCGACGTGCCGGGCGCCGAGCGGGACCAGCCGCCGGGCGGCGTCCAGCACGTCGGCGGTCGGGGCGTCGAGGGCGTCGACGTACCGGACCGCGTTGCTCAGGACCACCGGCACCTGCTGCTCGGCGGCGAACCGGAGCAGCGCCTGGGCGCGCTGCCGGTCACCCCGGCCCCGGTGGTGCACCACCTCCAGCGCCAGCCCCGGCCCGAAGACCGCCCGCCAGGCGTCCAGCTGCTGGCCGGCCAGGTCGGCCCGACCCGCCAGCAGCGCCCGGCCCACCGGGGAGTCGGGACCGAGCAGGGGGACCAGCCCGGAGGCGTGCTCGGCGGCGATCGCCAGCGAGCTCACCGGCTCGCCGCGGGTGCCGCGCAGGTGGGTGGCGCTGGTCAGCCGGCACAGCGACCGCCAGCCGGCCCCGTTCCGCGCGAGGAAGGTGACCCGGGGCAGCCGCGGGTCGACGTTCACCCCGCCCCGGGCCGGGGTCCGGCGCGGGGGCGCCGCGGCCCGCGACCGCGAGGACCGGGCCGCGGAGGGCTCCTCCCCCAGCACGTGCGCGAGCGCCGGCGGCACGCTGGTACCCAGCGCCGGCGCCACCGCCAGGTCGACCCCGAAGATCGGCCGCACCCCGGCCGACCGGCAGGCCAGCGCGAACTTCACCGCGCCGTAGAGCCCGTCCCGGTCGGTCAGGGCCAGCGCCGGCATGCCGTGCTCGGCGGCCCGGGCCACCAGATCGGCGGGGTGGTTGGCCCCGTACCGCATGGAGTAGCCGGAGGCGACGTGCAGGTGGACGAAGGGGTCACTCACGTCCGGGACCCGGTGGACCGGGACCCCGACCGGGACGGCGCCCCGCCGACCACGTGCGGCCTCGGGTAGCGGGGCGGCTCGGGCGGTGCGTCGACCCCGAGCCCGGCCTCGACCACGGCGAGGAAGCCCCGCACGTCACGGACCAGGTCGTCGGCCTCCCGCTCGGTGACCGCCCGGGACAACCCCGCCTCCGCCGCGGCGCGTTTGGCCGCACCGGCGGCGAAGAAGGTGGCCCACTCCCCCAGTTCGGGGGCGACCTGCCCCAGCAGGACCCAGGCGCTGCGCGGCCGCCGGCGGCCGCCCTCGGGACGGGTGCGGGCGGCCAGCACCGCGGCGGCGGCCCGGAGCGCCGCCAGGTGCGCGGTGGCGTACCGCTCCCGCGGATCGGTGGCCGCGGCCGCCTCGGCCAGGCCGCGGTGCGCCTGGCGGAGCAGCCCGGCGGCCGCGGCGGGCAACGCGGGCGGCAGCGGCAGCTGGCCGGCCGGCACGGCTCGTGCGGCGCCCATCAGTCGTGCACCCGGACGAGCCACCAGCGGTTGCCGGCGGCGTCCCACGTCAGGTCGTAGACGCCGGCGAAGCTCATCCGGGACCGCCCGGCCCGCACCGCCTCCACCCGCCAGACCTCACGGGGCGCCACCAGGTCGTCGGACGCACCGCCCGCCTCCGCGTCCCGCAGCCACCACGGCGCGGTCTCCAGCCAGGAGTCGAGCAGCTCGCCCACGACGTACCGGGACTGCCCGCGCCAGAACTGCACCGGCCCCAGCGGGCCGCGCTCGACCTGCACCTCTTCGCCGGCCCGACCGACGACCTCACCGAGCACCCGGCTCATGACAGCCTCCCCACGCCTCACCCCGCGCGCACGCCCGCCACCCCACCGGCGGGGAAGAGAGCCGGGAAGGACGGGCCGGACGTCGTTCGAACACGCGTTCGAACGACGACCAGTAGACCCGAGCGCCCACCCCTCGTCAAGCCGGGCCACGGCGTGTCCGTCGACCGCGCCCGCACCCCCCGCCGGACGGGACACACCGGGCGCGCCTCTTTCCGGGCGGTGGCAGGATCAGTGCATGAGCCCACCCCCGCACCCCCGGGTGGCCGCCGTCGCCCGGGCCCTCGCCGCGGCCGGCGCCGAGGGTGAGGTGAGAGTCCTCCCCGCCGAGGTCCGCACCGCGGCCGCAGCCGCCGCCGCGCTGGGCGTGCCGGTCGGTGCGATCGTCAACAGCCTGCTCTTCCTCGCCGACGGCGCGCCCCTGCTCGTCCTCACCAGCGGCGCGCACCGCGTCGACGTCGTCCAGGTCGCGGCGCTGCTCGGCGTCGGCTCCCTGGCGCCCGCCCCCGCGGACGTCGTCCGCGAGCACACCGGCCAGCCCATCGGCGGGGTGGCCCCGGTGGGGCATCCGGCCCCCCTCGGCACCCTCGTCGACGTGGAGCTCGCCCGGTACGACCGGCTGTGGGCCGCGGCGGGGCACCCGACGGCGGTCTTCCCGACCAGCTACGACGAGCTGCTCCGCATCACCGCCGGCACCGCGGCCGAGGTGGGCGGCGGTCCGCTCGACGGGACCGCCACGACGGTCGGCGGCGGCGACCTGTCGGACGCCACCGGGGTCGCGCCGTGACGGGCACCCGCCCGGCCACCCGGATCCTCGAGCTCCCCGTCCCCTGGATGCGGGAGCACATGCACGAGGTGCTGGCCATCTACGGGCTGGCCATGGGCTACGACTCCGGCATCGTCGCCGGCCGGTACGGCTACGCGATCCAGCACACCGAACGGCCCGGCTTCCGCGCCGTCGGGGCCTTCGCGCAGACCCCGGAGGGCGAGCGGCTGGTCGGCTTCGGGTACGGCTACCTCATCGCCCCCGGGCAGTGGTGGCACGACCAGGTGCGCGCGGCGCTGGACCGCCGCACGGCGAAGAAGTGGCTGCCCGGCGCCTTCGAGGTCTGCGAGCTGCACGTCCACCCCGACGCGCAGAGCCAGGGGCTGGGCCGGCGGCTGCTGCACGCGCTGGTCGAGGGCCTGCCGCACCCGGTCGCCCTGCTCTCCACACCGGACGCCGACACCAAGGCGTTCCGGCTGTACCGCGCCGACGGGTTCGTCGACCTGGCCCGCGGCTACCACTTCCCCGGCGACTCCCGCCCCTTCGCGATCCTGGGCGCACGGTTGCCGCTGCATCCGCGCGACCCCTCCGCGACGAACTCCCGGTCGTGACCGCCCCCGAACCCGCCGCACCCGTGGACGTCGCACCCGTGGACGTCGTCGTCGTCGGCTCCGGCCACAACGGCCTCGTGGCCGCCTGCTACCTCGCCCGGGAGGGCCTGTCCGTGGAGGTCGTCGAGTCCGACGACGTCCTCGGCGGGGCGGTCTCCACCGTGGAGCGCTGGCCCGGGGTCCGCGTGGACCGCGGGTCCAGCGCGCACGTCATCGTCCGGCACAGCGGCATCGTCGAGGAGCTCGACCTCGCCGCCCACGGGCTGCGCTACGTCGACTGCGACCCGTGGGGCTTCGCGCCGGCCCCCTCGCCCGGCGATCCCGGGCCGGCCGGCCGGCCGCTGGTCTTCGCCGTGGACCTCGACGCCACCTGCGCCTCGATCGCGGCCGCCTGCGGACCGGCCGACGCCGCGGCCTACCGCCGGTTCGTCGAGGTCTGGGGTCCCCGCAGCCGGGCCGTGGTCGCCTCCTTCGGCCGCGCACCGTCGGCCGGTGGCCTGGTGCGGTCGTTCTGGCCGCTGGGTGCGCCCACCGAGGGACGGCCGCGCACCCCGGGCGGTGAGCTGGCGGTCGACTTCCTCGGCTCCGGCGACGCCCTGCTGGACAAGTGGTTCGGCAGCGAGCGGCTCAAGGCGGCGCTGGCGTGGTTCGGCGCCCAGTCGGGCCCACCGATGTCCGAGCCCGGCACCGCGGCGATGGTCGGCTGGGTGGCGCTGCTGCACGACGTCCCACCCGGGCACCCCGTGGGCGGCTCCGGCGGGCTGACCCAGGCGCTGCGCCGGCGGCTGGAGTCCGACGGCGGCCGGGTCGTGCTCGGCGACGGCGCCGCGCGGCTGCTCGTGGAGGACGGCCGGGTCGCCGGCGTCGAGACCCGCGCCGGCCGGGTGGTCCGGGCACCGGCGGTGGTGGCCGCCTGCCACATCGGCGTCACCCGGGAGCTGGCCGGCGACGCGGCCCCGCCGGTCCTGGCCGACGCCGCCCCACCGGTCGGCAACGGCTTCGGCCTGGTGGTCCGTGCCCTGACCGACGCCGAGCCGTCCTACCCCGGTGCCGGGTCGGAGGCGTTGCAGGGCCTCCAGCTGCTCTGCACCGACCGGGCGCAGCTGGCCGCCGCGCACGGCGACTGGGGTGCCGGGCAGCTGCCCCGCGAGCCGGTGCCGCTGGCCATGTCGTTCTCCGCGAGCGACGACACCCTGGCCCCGCCCGGGCGGCACGTGGTCACGATCTGGGGCCAGTGGTACCCGTACGCACTGGCCGACGGCGGCGACTGGGACGCCCTGGCCGACACCGAGGCCCGGCGGCTGATCGAGGCCGTCGACCGCCACGCCCCCGGGTTCGCCGCCTCGGTCCGGGAGACGTACGTGCAAACCCCGCTGGCCCTCGAGCGGGAGCTGTCCCTCCCCCGTGGCAACGTCATGCACGTGGAGATGGGCCTGGCCAGCATGTTCGCCCTGCGCCCGGCCCCTGGCCTGTCGGGCTACCGCGTGCCCGGGCTCCCCGGCCTGTACCTCTCCGGCGCCTCCACCCACCCCGGCGGCGGGGTCTCGGGCAACTCCGGGCGGACGGCGGCCCGCACGGTCCTCGCCGACCGCCGGGCGCTGCCCCGCGCGCGGGCGGCGGCCGGCCGCGCGGTCCGCCGGATCCGGGACGGAGCGGGAAGGGCGTGACGACCACCACCGCGGCACCGCCGGCACCGACCGCGGCGCGCGTGGTCCCCGTCCTGCTGGTCGCGGCGCTGGTCGCCACGGCGATCGCCTACCCGCTCACCTCGGGCCCCGACCGGGACGTCGTCTCCTGGGGCATCGTGCTGCTCGGCTCGGCGCTGTCGGTCGCGCACGCGGGGCTGAGCCGGGGTGCCCGCACCGGGCTGGGCGTGCTCGTGCTGGTCGCGTCGGTCGCCATCGCGTTCGAGTCGGTCGGGGTGGCCACCGGGTTCCCCTACGGCAGCTACCGCTACAGCGACGTCCTCGGCCCCACCCTGCTCGGCGTCCCGTTCCTGGTGCCGCTGGCCTGGCTGATGATGGCCTGGCCCAGCTGGTTGCTCGGCGAGGTGCTGGCCCGCCCGGTACGCGCGAGCCGCCGCCGGCCGGCGCGGGTCGCCTGGGCGGCGGCGGTCTTCGCGGCGTGGGACGTCGTCCTCGACCCGCAGCTGGTGCAGGCCGGCTACTGGACGTGGGAGCACCCCTCCCCCGGCCTGCCGGGCATCGAGACCGTGCCGCTGACCAACCTCGCCGGGTGGCTGCTGGCCGGGCTGGTGCTGATGACGCTGCTCGACGTGCTGGTCGCCCGCACCGCGAGCGAACCACGCGTCGGCCCGGGCGCCCCGTTGTTCGCGCTGGCGTGGATGACCCTCGGCGGCGCCCTCGCGCACGCCGGCTGGCTGGGCCTGCCCGGCTCGGCGGCCTGGGGGGCGGCGCTGGGCGCCTGCGTCCTGGCCGTCCTGGCGCTGCAGCGCCGGCGCGCGGGGCGGCCGTGAGCGGGCGCCTGCTGCGCACGCTGGCCGGTGTCTCGGTCGCCGGCGCCGTGCACGCTGCCGTCAACACCGCGCTGCTCCGCCGCCCGCCGGCGGATCCCCCGGCGGTGGACCGGCCGGTCACCGTCGTGCTGCCGGTGCGCGACGAGGCCGAGCAGGTCGCCGGCTGCCTGGCGGCGCTGCTCGACCAGCGCGGCGCCGAGCGGCTCCGGGTCGTCGTGGTCGACGACGGCTCCACCGACGGCACCGCCGACGTCGTCCGGGCCGTGGGCGACCCGCGGGTGCGGCTGGTGACCGCCCCGCCCCTGCCGGCCGGGTGGCTGGGCAAGCCGCACGCCTGCGCGGTGGGGGCGGCCGAGGCCGGGGACGCCGAGGTGCTGGTGTTCGTCGACGCCGACGTCCGCCTCTTCCCCGACGCCGTCGCCGCGGCCGTGGCGGTGCTCGACGCCCACCGCCTGGACCTGGTCTCGCCGTGGCCGCGGCCGTTGGCGGTGGGCCCGGCGGAGCGCCTGGTGCAGCCCCTGGCCCCGTGGCTCTGGCTGACGACCCTGCCCCTGCGGCTCGCCGAGCGCTCGCCCCGCCCGTCGCTGGCCGCCGCCAACGGCCAGTTCCTCGTGGTGCGGCGCTCGGCGTACGAGCGCGCCGGGGGCCATGCGGCCGTGCGCGGGGAGGTGCTCGAGGACATCGCCCTGCTGCGGGCGGTCAAGCGCGCCGGCGGGCGGGGCGTGCCGATCGACGGTTCGTGCCTCGCCGCCTGCCGGATGTACGACGGGTGGGCAGCGGTCCGCGACGGCTACGCGAAGTCGCTGTGGGCCTCCGTGGGCGGGACGCCGGTGGCCGGGCTGGCGGCCGCGGCCACGCTGACCGCCGTCTACGTCGTCCCGCCCCTGGCTGCCCTCCGTGGCTCGCCCGCCGGGCTGGTGGGCTACCTGGCCGGGGTGGCCGGCCGCCTCGCCGGTGCACGGGCCAGCGGAGCGCGCGCCTGGCCGGACGCCCTCGCGCACCCGGTGTCGGTGCTGGCCCTGGACGTCCTGATGATCCGGTCGGTCCGGGGGCGTCGGCGGGGCACCCTGCGCTGGCGCGGCCGACCCGTCGGCGCGACCCGGCCGGCGGCGTCGGCGACGATGAGCCGGTGACCTCCGCCAAGCAGCAGCGCCCACGCACCTCGTTCGACCCGGCCGCGATGGACGCCGGCGCCTTCTACCGGGTGCTGAACTCCGTCGTCGTGCCCCGCCCGATCGCGTGGGTGTGCAGCCGCTCCGCCGCCGGCGTGCACAACCTCGCCCCGCACTCCTTCTACACCGTCGCCTGCGTCGACCCGCCGGTCGTCCAGTTCACCTCGGTGGGCCGCAAGGACTCGCTGAGCAACGTGGAGGCCACCGGCGAGTTCACCGTGAACCTGACGCCCGAGGCCCTCTTCGAGCAGGTCAACGCCACCGCCACCGACTTCCCGCCGGACACCAGCGAGGCCGAGCAGGCCGGGGTGCGGCTCGAGCCCGCGGACACGGTCGCCGCGATGCGCGTGGCGGAGTCCCCCGTGTCCATCGAGTGCGTCCTGCACTCGACCCTGCGGCTGGGCGACAGCACCGTCGTCCTCGGCCGGGTCCGGCACATCAGCGTGTGGGCCGACGCCGTGCGGGACGGGCGGCCGCGGATCGAGCACCTCAAGCCGCTGGCCCGGCTCGGCGGCAACGAGTGGACGACGGTGGGCGAGATCCGCGAGATCGCGCGCATCCCCTACCGCCGGTGGGCCGAGGACCCCGCGATCGGGGAGACCGTCCGCGGGGAGTGACCGCGGTCAGCCCGGCAGGTGGGCGGCGACCTCGTCGGCGGCCTCGGCCCCGAACGCCTCGGCGAAGCGGGCCAGGAAGCTCTCCCGTGGCAGGTCGTACTCCTGCGTGCCGATGACCTCGACCGCGGCGGTGGCGACGGCGGAGCCCAGCTGGGTGGCGCGCTCCAGGCCCAGCCCCCACGTCCGTCCGGCGATGAACCCGGCGCGCAGCGCGTCGCCACCCCCGGTGGGCTCCACCGGCTTGGTCTCGGGCACCGCGATCACCGACAGCGGCTCCTCGCCGGCCCGCCGCACCAGGACGCCGTCGGCGGCGCGGGTGGTCACCCAGATGCCCACGCGGGCGAGCACCTCGTCGGCCGTCCAGCCGGTCTTCTGCAGGAGCAGCGCCGACTCGTACTCGTTGGTGAACAGCACCTCCGCGCCGTGCACCAGCTCGCGGATCATCTCGCCGTCGGCCCAGGCCAGCTGCTGGCTGGGGTCCGCGGCGAAGGCGTAGCCGCGCTGCCGGCACTCCTGCGTGTGGCGCACCATCGCGGTGGGGTCGTTCGGCCCGACCACGACGAGGTCGGGACCGCCCACCCGGTCGACGACCGGTGCGAGCTCGATCTGCGCGGCCTCGGCCATCGCGCCCGAGTAGAACGACGCGATCTGGTTGTTGGCCTCGTCGGTGGTGCACACGAAGCGGGCGGTGTGCTTGAGCTCCGACCAGTGCACGCTGCCGGTGTCCACCCCGTGGCGCGACAGCCAGGCGTCGTAGTCGGCGAAGTCGCTGCCGACCGCCCCCACCAGCACGGGTGCGAGCCCCAGCAGGCCGAGCCCGTAGGCCATGTTGGCCCCGGCGCCGCCGCGGTGCTGCACCAGGTCGTCGACGAGGAAGGAGAGGGAGACGTTCTCCATCTGCCCCTCGACGAACTGCTCGGTGAACCGACCGGGGAAGGTCATCAGGTGGTCGGTGGCGATGGATCCGGTGACGACGACGGGCACGAGAGGCGCTCCTCCGGGTCGGGCTGCCTCCGGCCCGCTGCGCCGCGGGTACCGGGCGGGGAACGGGAGAGGAACGGCGAGGGTCGGGCAACGCACACCCTAGGTGCCGCGCACGGACGCCGCCGCCCCGAGGGCCGTCAGTGCGGCGGTGCGACGTCCTCACCGGGACCGGCCAGCTCGGCCCCCAGCCACCGGCCGAGCTGCACCGTGCCCACGACGCCGAGGAGGAGGCCCGCGGCGGCGCCGGCGGTGACGGCCAGGGTGGCGCCGTCGACCCCCGCGACCTCCAGCCCGCTGACCACCCCGGCACCGCCGAGCGTCAGTCCCGCCATGGCCACCCGGGTGGGCCGCTCCCACAGCGAGATCGGGCCGGTCCGGTCCACACCGGCCTGCCCGGCGCGGGCGCGCAGGTAGTCGGGCAGCCAGCACAGCGCCCCGAAGGCGACCGCCAGCCAGCCGGGCGCCCCGGCGACCCACAGCGCCGCCGCGTAGGCGGCCTCGGTGAGCCGGTCGACCACGGAGTCCAGGACGAAGCCGCGCTGGGAGGCGCGCCCGGTACCGATCGCCAACGCCCCGTCGAGGCTGTCCAGCAGGCCGGAGAGCCCCACCAGCACGCCGGCCAGGAGGAGCCAGGCGCCGCCCGCGGCCGCCGGGGGCACGGCCGCGACCGCGACGACCACGCCGGCGGCCGTGGCGAGCGACGGGGGCAGCGCCGCGAGGGGGCGGGCGAGCGCGTGCGCGAGGGTCAGCCAGCCCCGCACGATCGGTGCCTGCGTGTCGGCGCCGCCGTGCCAGCGCGACCAGGCCTCGAGGTACTCGTCACGGCTCAGCACGGCGCCCCCTCCCGCGACCGGCGCCCTCCGGTGACGCCGGCCCCTCCGCCAGGGACAGTAGGTGAGTGCTCGCCGGTCTCTCCCCCGCCCGCCGCCGTCTGGTCGTCGCGGTGCTCGTCCTCGTCACCGCCGCGGTCGTGGGCCTCGGCGTGCTGCTGGCCACCCGGACCACCGACGTCGAGGGCCCGGGCCCGGGTCCGCAGGCGCGGCCGGGGCCGGTGCTGCTGGTGCCCGGGTACGGCGGAGGGACGGCGTCTCTGGTGACGCTGGCCGACCGGCTGGAGCAGGCCGGCCGCGACGCCACCGTGGTGCCGCTGCCCGGGAACGGCACGGGCGACCTGGGCGAGGCTGCCGCGGCGCTCGACGAGGCCGCCCGCGCGGCCCTGGATCGCACCGGCGAGGAGAGCGTGGACGTCGTCGGGTACTCGGCCGGCGGGGTGATCGCCCGGCTGTGGGTCGCCGACGGCGGCGCGGAGGTGACCCGCCGCGTCGTGACGCTCGGCTCGCCGCACCACGGCACGGGGCTCGCGGACCTGGCCGGGCAGGTGGCGCCGTCTTCCTGCCCGGAGGGGTGCCGGCAGCTGGCCACCGACAGCCCGGTCCTCGCCCGGCTCAACGCGGGCGACGAGACGCCGGGTGACGTGGGCTGGGTGTCGGTCTGGACCACGCTCGACCGCACGGTCACCCCGCCGGACTCGGCCCGGCTCGACGGTGCGCTCAACCTGACCGTGCAGTCGGTGTGCGCGGAGAGCCGGGTCGGGCACGGGCAGCTGCCCGGCGACCCGCTGGTGCAGTCGATCGTGCTCGAGCAGCTCACCGCCGGGGAGCCGGTGGCGCTGGACGCCGCCGACTGCGCCCGCCTGAGCGGTTAGCTGGTGACGTCCTTGGTGGTGAAGTTCGCCCAGGCGGCGGCGAGCAGCACGCCGACGTAGACCGCCTGCAGCGCGAGCCCGCGGGTGATGTCCCGCCACAGGATCGGGTCGCGGAACAGGTCGACGAACGCCAGCCAGTAGCGCGTCGGGAGGTAGGGCGCGATCGGCGAGGCGGCGTCGAGGGTGAACAGCAGCGAGGACGTGACCAGCACGGCGAGCGCGCCCATCGTCGCGCCGAGCGGTGAGTCGGTGAGGGTCGAGAAGAACAGCGCGAACGCTGCGACGCCGAGCATGGACATCCCGACGTAGCCGACGGCCAGCACGGTGCGCATGCCCAGCTCCTCCGCGCTGAGCGACGTCCCCGACACCGACGTCCCCGTACCCGGCCGCGCCTCGAACAGCGTCGTCCCCACGAGGTACCCGACGGCCGCGACCACGACCACGGTGACCAGCACGAAGGCCAGGACGGCCACGAGCTTGGCCACCAGCAGCCGGGTCCGCCCCGCCGGCCGGGCCAGCAGGTAGCGCAGCGTGCCCGCCTGCGCCTCGCCGGCGATCGAGTCGCCGGCGACCACCGCCACCGCGATGGGCAGGAACAGCGGCAGCACGATCGCCAGCGCGGCGAGCGGGTACAGCGCGCCGTTGGTGAGGACGGCAGAGAGGAACGGCGGGCCCTCGCCCGGCCGCGGGGCCAGGTCGGTGAGCACGAGCAGCACGGCCACGAGCACCGGCAGCGCGTTGAGCACGGCGATCGTCGCCCAGGTGCGCGGCCGCCGGAACAGCTTGCGCAGCTCCACGGCGATCACCGTGCGCGCTCCACCCGGTCGGCGCTGGTGGCCGCGGCCGCCAGCACCACCTCCTCGAGCGTCGGGCGATCGGCCGCGAGGCCGGTGACCGGTACGCCGGCGCGCACCAGCAGCGCGTTGACCTCGGCGGGGTCGCCGCCGCGCACCACCACCCGCTCGCCGTCCACGGCGGTGACGCGGCCGTCGAGCACCGCGCGCACCTGCCCGGGCGCGGGCGTGCGGACGACGGTGGCGCCGGTCGGGGCGGTGAGGGTGGCCAGGTCGTCCTGCAGCACGAGGCGGCCGCGGTCGAGCACGCCCACGCGGGTGCAGAGCTGCTCGACCTCGGCCAGCAGGTGGCTGGAGAGGAAGACCGTCGTCCCGCCGCGGTGCAGCTCCAGCAGCAGCTCGCGGATCTCGGAGATGCCCTGCGGGTCGAGCCCGTTGGTCGGCTCGTCGAGCACCAGGAGCTCGGGACGGCGGAGCAGCGCGCCGGCCAGGCCGAGGCGCTGCCGCATGCCGAGCGAATAGGCCTTCACCGGCCGGCGTCCCACGCCCCCCAGCCCGACCTGGTCGAGCACCTCGGCGACGCGCCGGCGCCGGTCGCGGCGCGGTCCACCGGGGCCAGCGGCGTCGAGCAGCGCGAGGTTCTCCCTGCCGGAGAGGTGGCCGTAGGCGGCAGGCGACTCGATCAGCGCTCCCACCCGGGGCAGCACGCGGCGGCCGGCGCGCGGCATCCGCCCGCCGAGCAGGTCGATCTCCCCGCGGGTCGGCAGGACGAGGCCGAGCAGCATCCGCACGGTGGTCGTCTTCCCCGAGCCGTTGGCGCCGAGGAAGCCGTAGACGTCGCCGGCGCGCACGTCCAGGTCGATGCCGTCGACGGCGCGCACCCGCCCGTACTGCTTGGCCAGACCGCGGGTCGCGATGACCGTGCTCACCGCTGCCGCCCCAGCACCGGCAGCTCCGCGGCGGCCTCGACCAGTGCGTCGAGGGTGACCGTCCCGGTGAGCAGGTACGGTTCCGCGTCCTGCGGGTCCACGAGCATGAGTGCGACGGGGCCGGCCGCGATGCGGGTGCTCGTCTCGTCGGTGACGGCGTCCGGGCTCTGCGCCAGCGTGCGGCGCAAGGCTTCCGCCACCAGCCGCGGCACGGGGGCGACGGCGAGCAGGGTGACACCGCGCCCGTAGAGCCCGATGCCGGGCGGAGCGCCGTCGAGCGTCCGGCGCGGCAGCCCGGCCAGCGTGGGGAGGAAGCGCACCGGCGGGAGCCGCCGCCCCGCCTCGAGCACGATCTCGGCCTGGTCGGCGGTGCGCAGGTGGGCGTCCGGGGGCGGGGCGAAGGACGTGGTCGCGGCATCCGGGACCGCCAGCTCCAGGTCCAGGAAGCGGGTGTCCAGCGCCGGCACCTCGGAGGTCTTGCCGAGGACCACCACCTGCACCGGCAGGCCGCTGGCCCGGTCCACCCACACGTCGACCTGCCGCACCGACGAGGCGGGGTCCGCCGGGGTCGAGCGCAGCCCGAGGGCATCACGCCCGGCGATCCGCCGGGCCCCGATGCGGGTCAGCTCCTCGTCGGCGGCCTCGGACAGCAAGCGGCGGCCCAGGGTGGCGGGCAGCAGGTCCGGTGGGGCGGGGAGGGCGAACGGCGTGGCGTCCGCCCACGTCGCGGTGGCGCGCTCGTACTCCCAGGTCCAGGTGCCCCGGGCATCGCGGTGGATGCCCGTCTCACCGGCCGTGGTGATGACGGCGACCCGATGGTCGTCGGGGCCCCGCCACCACACGCGCATCTCCGTGCGGTCGCTGAACAGGTCCGCGAGGGAGTCCAGCTGGTCGGTCACCGGCAGGGCCAGCCCGCCGGCCGATTCGGCGTACCCGGAGTACTGCACGTCCCGCGAGGCCAGGACCGCCGCACGCAGCTCGGCCGCGGGCACCGCCGAGTCTTCGACCGGGAGCGCGCCCACCAGCGCCGGGAGCGCGACGAGGACCGCGACGACCGCCCCCACGACGGCCCAGCGCGGAGCCGCCGCCCGCGGTCCGGACGCCATGCGGTCACCGTAGCCCCGGCCGGCCCGGTGGGTCCCGCGGCGATCCTCACCGGGAACTCACCGGGAGGGCTATCGGGCGGCTCGGTCCACGGACACCACGGGCGCGGCGCCGAGCACCCGGCCGACCCACAGCTGCAGCACGCGCCGGTCGCGGTCGCCGTCCTCGCGCAGGACGCTGGTGAGAGCCAGCCCGCGGTAGAGGGCGAGCAGGCCGTCGATCTCGGTCCGGTCCCGGGAGGAGCCGGGGAACAGCTCGGCGACCAGGTCGCGGACGGCCGCCCCCACCCGCCGCTCGGCGGGAAGCAGCGCGGCGCGCAGCACCGGCTCGGTGCGTGCGGCGGCCCACAGCTCCAGCCCGGCCAGGAACAGCGGGCCGGACATCACCCGGTGCAGGAGGTCCACCTCGCTGGCCACCCGGCCGGTCGCGGCATCGGCGCGCACCTGCTGGATCTGCGCGTCGGCGACGTGCGAGACGGCGGCGACCAGCAGCGCCTCCTTGGTGGCGAAGTGGTGCAGCAGCGCCCCGCGGGACAGCCCCGCCCGCTCCTGCACCCGCTGCGTCGTCGTCCCGGCGTAGCCGTGCTCGACCAGGCAGTCGATGGTCGCGGAGAGCAGCCGCGCCCGGGTGTCCGCCCGGCGCTGCTCCTGGGTACGTCGCTCCGTCACCGCGTCAGGATAGGTACTGACAAACCGTCCGAACGGACTGTAAGTTGCCGTCCGACTCGAGAGGGAGTGGTGACCGGTGTTGACGGTGGAGCTGGTGCGGAGGGGCGCCCGGCGGTTCGCGGACCGCACGGCAGTGATGAGCGGCGATGCGTCGCTGACCTTCCGGGAGGTGGACGAGACCGCCAACCGGATGGCGCACGTGCTGATCGGGCTGGGGGTGGCCCGTGGGGACCGGGTCGGCCTCCTGGTCGAGAACGGGCTGTGGTCGGTGCCGATCGACTTCGCCTGCCTCAAGGCCGGCGCCGCGCGCGTGCCGCTCAACGCCCGGCTGTCGGCCGACGAGCAGGCGCGGATGCTCGCCGCCACCGGCGTCCGGATGCTCATCCACGGTGCGGCGCTCGCCGACCGGGCGGCGGAGCTCGCCGGGCGGGTGGACGGCCTCCGGCTGGTCAGCCTGGGCCAGACCTCCGACGTCGAGGCACTCGACCTGCTCGACGAGATGGCCGACGCGAGCGCCGCCGACCCGCGGTTGCCCGCCGAGCCCACCGACCCGGTGCTGATCCTCTACACCTCGGGCACGACCGGCGCGCTCAAGGCGGTGGTGCACACCCAGGCCAGCTACGCCGCCATCTGCGCCAACATCCTGGCGAACCTGGTCTCCCCCGGCCGGGACTCGGTCATGCTGCACGCGGCGTCGCTGATCCACGCCAGCGGCACGTTCGTGCTCCCCTACTGGATCCGCGGCGGCGCGGCCGCCGTCCTGCCGGGCTTCGACCCCGCCAGCTACCTGGACTCACTCGCCCGCTACCGGGCCACCGAGATCAACCTGGTACCCACCATGCTCGGCATGCTGCTGTCCTCCGGCGCCGCCGAGCGCGCCGACGTCTCCAGCCTTCGCACGGCGGTGTACGGCGCCAGCCCCATGCCCGGCCCGGTGCTGGCGCAGGCCCTCGACGTGTGGGGTCCACGCCTGGTGCAGTACTACGGGCAGACGGAGGCACCCCTGGCGATCACCGTGCTCGACGCCCTCGACCACACCGACCCGTCCCTGGCCGGCTCGTGCGGCCACCCCTCGGTCGACGCCGAGGTCCGGGTCGTCGGCAGCGACGGCGGCGCCCTGCCGGCCGGCGAGATCGGCGAGCTCCAGGTGCGTGCCCCCTTCGGCATGGCCGGCTACCACGACGCGCCCACCCTCACCGCCGAGACGATCAGCGGGGACGGCTGGATCGCCACCCGCGACCTGGCCCGGCTGGACGACCGCGGCTACCTCACGCTTGTCGACCGGACCAGCGACATGATCATCACCGGCGGCTACAACGTGTACCCGCGGGAGGTCGAGGAGGTGCTCATGGCCCACCCGGCGGTGTCCGGTGCGGCCGTCGTCGCCGCACCCGACCCGACGTGGGTGGAGGCGGTGACCGCCTTCGTCACGCTCCGCCCCGGGTCGAGCGCCACCCCCGACGAGCTGCGGGACGCGGTGCGCGGCGCGCTCGCCGGTTACAAGGTCCCCAAGACCGTGCACGTCGTCGACCAGCTCCCCCTCTCCCCCGTCGGGAAGATCCTCCGCCGGGCCCTGCGCGAGCCGCTGTGGGCCGACGCCGCGGGGCGCTCGTCGTGAGCGAGACGGTGACCGTCGAGCGGAACGGTCCGGTGACGACGGTGCGACTGTCCCGCCCGGCGGCACGCAACGCCGTCGACGGGCCCACCGCCGCCGCGCTCGCCGACGCGTTCCGGGCCTTCGACGCCGACGACGAGGCCGCCGTGGCGGTGCTGCACGGCGAGGGCGGCACCTTCTGCGCCGGCGCGGACCTGCGGGCCATCGGGACCGACCGCGGCAACCGCACCGAGACCGACGGGGACGGGCCCATGGGCCCCACACGGATGCGGCTGCGCAAGCCCGTCATCGCCGCGATCGCCGGGCACGCGGTCGCCGGCGGCCTGGAGCTCGCGCTGTGGTGCGACCTGCGGGTCGCCGACGAGACGGCGATTCTCGGGGTCTACTGCCGCCGCTGGGGCGTGCCACTGGTCGACGGCGGCACCGTGCGGCTGCCGCGACTGATCGGCACCTCCCGGGCCATGGACCTGGTGCTCACCGGGCGAGGGGTGGACGCCGCCGAGGCGCTGCAGATCGGATTGGTCAACCGGGTCGTGCCCGCCGGGCAGGCGCTGACCGAGGCCCGGGCGCTGGCCGCCCGGATCGCCGCCTTCCCCCAGACCTGCCTGCGGGAGGACCGGGCCTCCCTGCTGGAGCAGGACGGCCTCGACGAGGAGGCGGCCATGGCCAACGAGTTCCGCCACGGCATGGCCTCCCTCGCCGTCGACGCGCTGCCGGGGGCCGCACGCTTCGCCGCCGGGGAGGGCAGGCACGGCAGCGGCGTCTGACCCGGTCCGGGTGGCCACCGCGGCGCGGGACGACACGACTCCGCGCCCGGGGCCGCACCGCGCTGAGCAGCACCTTCGCACAAATCCGTCTTGCCTTCCGGGGCGATCGAACGTATGTTCGATGCATGGCGGACGTCGGGGCGGTGAGCGACTGGTACGCCACCGCCCGCGCCCGGGCGGTGGCCGCCGGACGGCGCCGGCGAGCCCGCGAGGCGTCCACCGAGTGGCCCGAGTTCGCCCCGCCGGTGAGGCTGGCCGCTGGCCCGCTCGGCGAGGTGCAGGCCGCGGACCGCGAGATCGCCCGGCAGACCGCGCTGCGCGCCCGCGCGGTCGCCAGGTTCGCCGCGGACCGGCCCGCCGACGGCGACCGTGCCCAGGGTGAGCCGGGCGCGATGAGCCCGGAGCGGTGGGCCGCGCGTCCCGAGGTGCTGCGCGGGGTGAGCGAGTGGGCGACGCAGGAGCTCATGATCGCCCTCTCGCTCTCCGCCCGGGCCGCGGAAGCGTTGCTGGTCCGCTCGCTGACGCTCGTGGAGCGGCTGCCCGGCACGCTGGCCGCCCTGGAGGCGGGGGCCCTGCACCCCGGGCACCTCTGGACCATGCTCGAGAAGGTCGCTCCCATCGCCGACGACCGGGTGCGTGCCGAGGTCGAGGCGGAGCTGCTGCGCTGGGCTGCGGGCCGGGTGGTGACGCCTGCGCAGCTGAACGACAAGGCGCGCCGCGAGGTGGCCCAGCGGGACGCCCGCGCCGCGGCCCGCACGCTGCAGGAGGCGCTGAAGCGGCGCGGGGTCCACATCCGCCCGGATGCCGTCGACGGCATGGCGACCGTGAGCGTGTACGCCACCATGCCGGAGGCCCAGGCGCTGTACCGGGCACTGACCGCCTGCGCGGAGGCGCTCGACGGCGACGACGATCAGCGCACGCGGGGCCAGAAGATGGTCGACTGCCTGCTCGACCTGGTGCTGCGCCCGGGCGAGACCGATCTGCCGCCGGTGCAGGTGCTGCTCACCGTCGTCGCCTCGCTGGCCACCCTCGCCGGCGGAGACGGTTCCGGGGAGATCGACGGGCAGGTCGTGCCGGCCGAGATGATCCGCCACTTCCTGACAGCGCTCACCGGCCGGCCGCTGGGATCCGACTCCGCGGAGCCGGCCCCGGGGCAGCCGTCCGGCTCGATGTCGTGGCAGGCGCAGGAGCAGGCCGAGCTGGAGTGGTGGCTGGCCGAGACGGAGCGCCGGCTGCTCAGCGGTGAGCTGGTCGATCCCGACCCCGACGGCAACGGCGACCTCGCCCCTCCCCCGGACGTCGCCGGCGACCCCGCCCTTCCCCCGGACGTCGCCGGCGACCCCGCCACCACCCACGACGCACTCCCGGGCGACACGATCGAGGACGCCGAGATCGAGGACGCGCCCCGCGCCGACACCGGTACCGACGCCGGTACCGACGCCGCCGTGGCCCAGGAGCGCCGGGGGTGCACCGCAGCCTCACCGACGTCGCGAGGGCCAGACCGGCGGCGCGGTGATCCTCCGGCGCCGGAACCGGAGGACACCCCGCCGGATGCCGACAATTCCTCACCGGCAGCAGCGACCACGGCCGGGGCGGTACCTCCCGGGCCGGCGGCCACCTCGCCCGGAACCGGCTGGTGGACGCTGGCCGACGAGGCGGTCGAGACCGCCGGCCTCGCCGTGCTCCGCGCGGAGCAGGAGCTCTCCCGCGCCGGTCGACTGGTCCGCACGGCAGTCACGGCCGACGCCGACGACGAGGCCACCTGGCGGGCCGGCCCCGGAGGGCGGCTCACCGCAGCGGAGGACGCCCTGGCGGCGCTGCGGTCGGCCTCCGACGGGCAACGGGCGTGGCTCGCCGACCTGCTGGGGAGCACCGGTGGCGGTGGGCTGGCCGAGCGGCCGAGGATCGCCCTGACCGACGCGTTGTCCGGCACGCTGCTGGCCCTGACCGACCTGCCCGGTCTGCGCCGCGCGGGCAGCTGCGACCGTCCGTGCTGCCGTCGGAGCACCGGTCGCTGCACCCACGACCTCTCCGACCGGCCCGGCCTCGGCGCCCCGGGGCCCAGCACCGGCTACCGCCCTTCGGGCGAGCTGGATCGGTGGGTGCGGGCGCGGGATCGTCGCTGCCGGTTCCCCGGCTGCCGTCGACGGGTGCCCCGCGGCGGCGAGCTCGACCACCACCGCCCGTATCCGGACGGTCCCACCAGCGCCGGCAACCTCGCCGGCTACTGCACCACCGACCACCGCGGCAAGCACCAGGCACCGGGGTGGCGCCACGACCTCGGCAGCGAGGGGACCCTCACGGTCACCACCCCGAGCGGTCTGGTCGCCACCACCTCGCCGCCGCCGTACTGAGCGCCACACCACCGCCACGCATCGAGAAACCGGGTACGGGGCACCCCGTGCCCATGGCTGCTCAGATCAGCGACGCCGTCGTCGTCGACGTCCTCCGCCGGCTCGACCGGCTGCTGACCCCGCTGGCGGACCGGATGGGCCGGCCGCCGGAGCTGCCGCGCGAGGAGCGCGACCGCTGGTGGGCCGACCGGGTGTCCCGGGTGGCCGCGGGCGTGTCGGCGGTCCCCCGCTTCGCCGGCAAACTCGCCGATCTGCTGCCGCTGCAGAACAGCGTCGGCACCGCGGTGCAGTCGTTGGTGGTGCTCGGTGTCGCCGGGGAGCACGGGGTGACCGCCCCGGCCGACCGGGTGTCGCTGCTGGCGCGGGTCCTGCTGCGCCGGGAGCTCACGCCGACCCAGGTCGAGCCGCTGCTCACCCGGAGCAAGGGCACCTACGTGGAGGGCGCGTTCGGCCCCCGGGACGAGCGCCGCGGGGCGAAGGGCGCCGTCCGCACGCTGTGGCGGGCGGCTCGGCTGCTCGGCCGAATCGACGACGCGCTGGACGCCCGCCCGAAGGGGAAGCTGTTCGCCCGCGCCCTGTCGAACCTGCCGGTCGTCGGTGTGGCCGGCGGGTACGCCTCCGAGCGCGAGGGGCTGCGGCGGGCGGCTGCCCGCGCCGCCGACCTGCTGGAGGGGACGCGGCAGGGCTGACGCCCAGGTGGTGCGGGCCGGCCGCCCCGGCAGTCCGCCCTACCCGGTGCGGGCGCTCGCCGGTTCCGCGGGGGCGGCGTCCCGGGCACCGCCCCGGCCCTCGTCCCGGTCCTCGTCCCGGCTCTCGTCCTGCGCGTCGTCCCGCTCCGGGTCGCGCCAGCCCGGCCCGGCAGCAGGCTCCCGGCCGCGCAGGTAGTCCACGACCCGGGCCACGCAGGCGGCGATCGGCACCGCCAGGAAGGCGCCGAGGACGCCGTAGGTCACGCCCCCCACCGTGACCGCGAGGATGATCGCGAACGGGTGCAGCCGCAGCACAGGGCTCAGGATCAGCGGTTCGAGCAGGTTCCCCTCGGCCTGCTGCACCACCACGACGAGGGCCAGCACCAGCAGCGCCGTCGTCAGCCCCTGGTCGGCCAGCGCGACGAGGACGGCCAGCAGCCCCGAGACGAAGGCCCCCACGATGGGGAAGAACCCGCCCAGGAAGACCAGCACCGCCAGCGGCATGGCCAGCGGGACGCCGAGGAGGACCAGCCCGATCCCGATCGCCACGGCGTCCACGAGGGCGACGATCAGCTGGCCGCGGAAGTAGGCGCCGAGGGTCCAGAACAGCTGCCCGGACACCCGACCGACGTGCTGCCGGGTGCGCTCGGGCAGCAGGCTGATGATCCCCGACCAGATGCGCCCCCCGTCGCGCAGGTAGAAGAACAGGGCCACCAGGAACAGGACGACGGCGGTGGCGACGTCGCCGAGCGTCCGCGCCACCTGCAGCCCGCGGTCGACGACGTCGCTGCCGCCGCCGCCGAGCGCACCGGCTGCCTGCTGGGCCATGTCGGCGAGCCCACCGTCGCCGACGTCGAAGGGCAGCGAGAAGGGCGTGTCAGCGACCAGCTCCGCCAGGTCGCTGAGCGCCTCCTCGACGCTCTCCGCCAGCGCCGGGATCTCGTCGGCGAAGCGCGGCACCACGAACCAGATCGCCAGCCCCAGCAGCCCGAGGAGGGAGATCAGCAGCAGCAGCGCGACGACGGTGGAGGGCAGCCCCTTCCGCTTCAGCCAGGCCGCGACCGGCCAGAGCACGGCGGCCGGGAACAGGGCGATCGCCAGCGGGGTGGCGACGACGCTGACCTCGCGCAGCAGCAGGTACGCCAGCACCGCCAGGGCGAGCACACCGAGCGCGGCCCAGGCCCGCCGCCCGGCGCGCACCAGCCAGGAGTACCGATCCACCTGCTCCTCTTCCGCGACCATGGGGCCTCCATGCCCCGTCGCGCGCCCGGGCAGACCCTGGTCAGCGGACGGCCGGTGCGCTCCCGGCCAGGTTGGCGAAGACCTCACGCGTGGCGGTGGACCGGTTCATGGTGATGAAGTGGATCCCCGGCACCCCCTCGTCGAGCAGCCGCCGGCACAGGTCGGTGGCCACCTCCACGCCCAGCGCCCGCACCGCGGCCTTGTCCTCCGGCCGGTCGCCGTCCAGCGCGGCGAACCGGTCGGCGAGCTCCGCCGGGAACGCCTGACCGGACAGCTGGACGATCCGGGTGATCTGCCGGACGTTGGTGACCGGCATGACCCCGGCGATGACCGGGACGTCGCACCCGCGGGCGACGACCCGGTCCCGCATCCGCAGGTAGTCCTCGGCCCGGAAGAACATCTGGGTGATGGCGAAGTCGGCACCGGCCCGGCACTTCGCCACGAACATCTCGACGTCGGTGTCGAAGTCCGGCGAGCGCGGGTGGCGCTCGGGGAAGGCGGCGACGCCCACCGAGAAGTCGCCGACCGAGCGGATCAGCTCCACCAGCTCGGCGGCGTAGCGCAGCCCCTCCGGGTGGGCCACCCACTCCGCCTGCGGATCGGCACCCGGTGGGTCACCCCGCAGGGCCATGATGTTGCGGACCCCTGCCGCCGCCAGGCGGCTGATCACGTGCCGCAGCTCCGCGACGCTGTGGTCGACCGCGGTCAGGTGCGCCAGCGGCGTCATCGTGGTGTCCGCCGCGATCCGCTCGGTCATCGCCACGGTGCCCTCGCGGGTCGAGCCGCCGGCGCCGTAGGTGACCGACACGAACGAGGGGTGCAACCGCTCGAGTTCGCGCAGCGCCGTCCAGAGGAGCTCCTCACCCGCCGGGGTCTTCGGCGGGAAGAACTCGAACGACCACGTCGGGCGCTCGGTGGCCAGGAGCTCACGGACGGTGGGTGTCACGGCACCCGAGGGTACGGGCGGTGCGGCAGCCCGCCCGCGACCGTCCTGTCGGAGAACTCCCCCGGCAGGTGCATCCGCAGCGCTCCCGCGCCCGGAAGATGGCGTGTCCCGACCACCGAGCGACGGAGGAACGATGCAGCGGAGCACCCCCGCCGCCCTGCTGGTGCGGCGGCACCCCACCGGATCGGGCGATACTGACCAGATGATCGTCGGGGCGCAGCCGCGCGAGTCCGCCCGCCCCGCACCTCCGCTGTCGGTGGCCGACCTGGACCGGGTGCGCGCCGCGGTCGCCGAGGCGCTCACCCGCTTCCTCGACCAGCAGCGCAGCACGCTCGCCGCGATGGACGCCAGCCTCGTCCCGGTGGTCGACGAGGTCTGCGCCGTCGCCGCGGGTGGCAAGAAGCTGCGCCCCTCGTTCGCCTACTGGGGATGGCGGGGAGCGCGCGGACAGGGCCCGGGCGCCGGCGAGGACGAGGACGCCGTCCTGCGCGCGGTCGCGGCCCTGGAGTTCGTGCACGCCAGCGCGCTGGTGCACGACGACGTCATGGACGCCGCCGGCACCCGGCGCGGCCGCCCCACCACCCACATCGGCTTCGCCGACCGGCACACCACCCACGGCTTCTCCGGCGACCAGGACCTCTTCGGCGTCGGCGCGGCGATCCTCGTCGGCGACCTGGCGCTGGTCTGGTCCGACGAGATGCTGCGCTGCTCGGGCATCTCGGAGCCGGCCCTGGGCCGGGCGCGCGCCGTCTGGGACGCCATGCGCACCGAGGTCACCGCCGGCCAGTACCTGGACCTGCTGCGCGCCGCCGGTGGGCTGCCCGGGCCCGACGGCGCGCTCACCGTGGCCCGCTACAAGAGCGCGGGGTACACGGTGCAGCGCCCGCTGCAGCTGGGCGCCGCCATCGCCGGGGCCGGCCCGGCCGTGGTCGAGGCCTGCTCGGCCATCGGGCTGCCCCTGGGCGAGGCGTTCCAGCTCCGCGACGACCTGCTCGGGGTCTTCGGCGACCCCGAGGTCACCGGGAAGTCCGTCGACGACGACCTGCGCGAGGGCAAGCAGACGCTGCTGGTCGCGCTGGCCGAGGAGGCCGCCGACGACGCCGGGCGCCGGCTGCTCGGCGACCTGCTCGGCAACCCCGCGGCCGGGCCCGACGAGTTCGAGGCGCTGCGCGCGCTGCTGGTCACCACCGGCGCCCGCGACCGGGTGGAGGAGCGCATCGCCGCCAGCACCGCCCGGGCCCGCCAGGCCATCGCCGAGGCACCCCTCGCCGAGGACGCCCGCGCGGCGCTGGACGCGCTCGCGGTCGCCGCGACGTCACGCACCGCCTGATGGTGCGCACCGTTCCGGGTCGCACCGACCGCGTCGTCGTCGTCGGGGCGGGGCTCGCGGGGTTGGCCGCGGCGCTGCGCCTGCGCGGGGCCGGCCGCGAGGTCACCGTCGTCGAGCGCGCCGGGGGGCCCGGCGGGCGGGCCGGGCGCATCGAGCGCCGCGGTTACGCGCTCGACACCGGGCCGTCGGTGTTCACCGCGCCGGAGATCGTGGCCGAGACCCTCGCCGCCGTCGGCGAGCGGCTGGAGGACCGGCTCGAGCTGCGCGCGCTGCGGACGAGCTACCGGGCGCAGTTCGCCGACGGCACCTCGCTCGACGTGCACGCCGACCCCGCGGCGTTCGCCGCCGAGGTGGCCGCGCTGTGCGGGCCGGCCGAGGCCGCCGCCCTGCGGCGCTACCTCGCCGACCTCGCCGAGCTGTACCGGCTGCAGCTCACCACGTTCATCGACCGCAACCTGGACTCGCCGCTGGACCTGCTGGGCCCCGAGCTCCTGGCGCTCGCCCGCCGGGGTGGCTTCGGCCGGTTGTCCCGGCACGTCGCGCGGTACTTCGCCGACGACCGGCTGCGCCGGCTGTTCAGCTTCCAGGCCCTCTACGCCGGGGTCTCTCCCTTCCGCGCCATCGCCGCCTACGCGGTGATCGCGCAGCTCGACATCGGTGCCGGCGTGTGGCACCCGGTGGGTGGGATCGGCGCGGTGCCGCGCGCGCTGGCCGGCGCCGCCGCCGACGCCGGGGTGGTCCTCCGGTACGACACCGCCGTCGGCGAGCTGGAGACGCTCGGCAACCGGGTGACCGGCGTGGTCCTGGCCGACGGCGATCGGCTGCCCGCCGACGCCGTCGTCGTCACCACCGACGCGCCGCACGCGCTGGTGCCGGGGCTGCGCGGCCCCCGCCGCCCGGTCTACTCGCCCTCCTGCGTCGCGCTGCACCTCGGCGTGCGGGCCGAGCTGCCGGGGCAGGCGCACCACACGATCAGCTTCGGGCACTCCTGGCGCGGGGTGTTCGACGAGCTCACCCGCGACGGCCGGCCGATGAGCGACCCCAGCCTGCTGATCAGCATGCCCTCGGTCACCGACCGGTCCCTGGCCCCCGAGGGCGGGCAGGTGCTCAGCGTCGTCGCGCCCACCCCGAACCTGGACCCGCGCAGCGGCGGCAACCCGGACCTGGACTGGGCGGCCCTCGGGCCCCGCTACCGGGACGAGCTGCTGGCCACCCTGGAGGCCCGCGGGTTCACCGGCGTCACCGGCGCGATCGAGGTGGAGCACATGGACACCCCGGCCACCTGGGCCGCCCAGGGCATGGCGGCCGGAACGCCGTTCGCGCTGGCGCACACCTTCGGCCAGACCGGCCCGTTCCGCACCCCGACGCTGCCCCGCCGCGGCCCCGAGAACGTGGTGCTCGCCGGGTCGTCGGTGCAGCCGGGCGTCGGGGTCCCCATGGTGCTGATCAGCGGCCGGCTGGCCGCCGAGCGGATCACCGGGCCGGTGGCGCGGTGAGCCCGCTCCGGCCGCCGGGTACCCAGGCCGCCCGGCAGGCGCAGCTGGCGGCCGCCTACCGGCACTGCGCCGCCATCGCCGCGGAGCACGGCAAGAGCTACCACCTGGCCACCCGCCTGCTCACCCCCGAGCGGCGGCCGGCGGTGCACGCCCTCTACGCCGCGGCGCGGGTCGCCGACGACTTCGTCGACCACCCCGGCGCCGACCCGGCCGGCGACCTGATGACCTGGTCGGCGGCGCTGCTCACCGAGCTGGAGACGGGCTGGTCCGACGACCCGGTGCGGCTCGCGCTGGTGCACACCTACCGGCGCTACGGCATCCCGGTCGAGCACCTGGTCGACTTCCTCGCCGCCATGACCAGCGACCTCGACGTCACCGGCTACGCCGACCTCGACGCGCTGGACCGCTACATGTGGGGGTCGGCGTCGGTCATCGGCCTGCAGGTGCTCCCCGTGCTGGGCACCGCTCCGGGCATCGCCCGCGAGGAGGCGGCACCGCACGCCGTCGCCCTCGGCGAGGCGTTCCAGCTGACGAACTTCCTGCGCGACGTCGGCGAGGACGTCGACCGCGGCCGGGTCTACCTGCCCGCCGACCTGATGGCCGCGCACGGGGTGACCCGGGAGCAGCTGGCGGCCAAGCGGTTCGACGACCGGTTCCGGCAGCTGATGCGGGAGATGGTGGCGATCGTGCGCCGCCGGTACGACGACGCCGCGCCCGGCACCCCGATGCTGGCGCCGGAGTCGCGCGACTGCGTGCGCGCGGCCACCGCCCTCTACGGCGGGATCCTCACCGAGATCGAGCGGGCCGACTACCGGGTGCTCGACCGGCGGGTGTCGGTCTCCAGGCCGCGCCGCCTGGCCGTGTTCGCCCGGCGGTTGACCGCCGCCCAGGTGGCGAGGGTGAGGGTGACCATGGCGAAGCCGAAGAGCAGGTCCTCCACCGGCGCGTAGGCGATCCGCGGCCCCCAGATCGTGGCCGGGTCGTAGGTCACCACGTCCAGCCCGGTGAGCACGCCGTTCATCAGCAGCTGGAAGAACACGATGATCGCGTAGGCGACCCAGAACACCCGCCGGGTGACCATGCGGGTGCGGAGGACCGCCAGGTCCACCACGAGGACGGCGGCGACCGCGGTCACCGCCAGGGCGCTGTAGCTCACCTCTCGGCCTCCCTCGCCGGATAGCCCGCATCCCAGCCGGTCACCTTCCGCACCGCCTCGAGCGCGAGCACCGAGCACAGCGGGACGACGAGGAAGAACAGGACCTCCTCCACCGGGATCCCCCCGGGCAGCCGGACGCCGACGGTGCGCGCCGCCGAGTAGTCCCAGTGGCCCTGCGCGATGGCGTAGAGCACCCAGCCGACGAAGACGACGAACATCGGGAGGACGGCGAGGAGGAACCGCCGCCAGCGCGCGTAGACGCGCACGCCCAGCAGCAGCTCCAGCGGTGCGGTCACCACCAGGCAGCCGACCAGCAGGCCCAGGTACGTCAGCCGCTCCACGGAACCCGCTTCCGTCCCCGGCCCGCCCCCGGATGCACCCGGCTCAGAGCGCCAGCGCCTGCGCCCGCCGGGTGACCTCGGTGTGCCGGTCGTCCCGCAGCGCCTGCACCGGGGTGCCGGGCAGCGACTCGTCCTCCCGGAACAGCCACTCGAAGGCCTCCTCGTCGCTGAAGCCGCCGTCCCGGAGGACCGTCAGCAGCCCGGGCAGGTGCTTGAGGACCACCCCGTCCTGCACGAAGTCGGCGGGGATCTTGCCGTTCCCGCTGCCGGGGACGGCCATCAGCTTCCCGTCGCGCAGCAGCTGCCGGACCCGGTTCGGGGAGGTGCCCAGCAGCTGGGCGACCTCCGCGGGGGTGAGCGTCTCCATAGAGTGTCAGCCTATGGCGAACAGCGGACCAGCGGGCAGCCCGGTGCCGGGACCGACCGGCCGGCACGACGGGGCGGAGGCCGCCGAGGTCACCGAGGTTGCCGAGGACCCCCGCCCGGAGCCGCCGTTCGTCGACCTCGTCGACCTCGAGGCCCGGTCCCGGGAGCTGCTGCCCCGGCCGGTCTACGACTACTACGCCGGCGGCGCCGAGACCGAGACGACGATGGGCGAGGCGACGGCGGCCTGGCGCACCTGGCGGCTCCGGCCCCGGGTGCTGCGCGGCACCACCACCGCCTCGCTCGCCACCGAGCTGCTGGGCACGTCGGTGGGCACCCCGATCGGCATCGCCCCCTGGGCCTACCAGGCCATGGCGCACCCCGACGGCGAGCTCGCCACCGCCCGGGCCGCCGCCGCCACCGGTGCCCTGATGACCGTGTCCACCAGCGCGACCCACAGCCTGGAGGAGGTCGCCGCCGTCGAGCCCGGCAGCCCGAAGTGGTTCCAGCTCTACCGGATGCACTCCGAGCGGCACACCGACGACCTCGCCCGCCGCGCCGGGGACGCCGGCTACCGGGCGCTGGTCATGACCGTCGACGTCCCGCTGCTGGGGCGCCGCCGGCGCGACCTGCGCCACGACTTCGTGCACCGCGCCGGCGTGCGGATGGCCAACCGGCCCCCGGAGGGCGAGGAGCCGACCCTCGACGGCCTGGCCACCGCCACCTGGACCTTCGACGAGATCGCCCGCTTCGGAGAACTCTCCGGCCTGCCGGTGGTGGTCAAGGGCGTGCTCCGGGGCGACGACGCCGTCCGCTGCGTGCAGGCCGGCGCCGCCGCCGTGTGGGTCACCACGCACGGTGGCCGGCAGGTCGACCCCGCGGTGAGCAGCGCCCAGGCGCTCCCCGAGATCGTCGACGCCGTCGGCGAGGACGTGGAGGTCTACGCCGACGGCGGCATCCGTTCCGGGTCGGACGTGCTCACCGCGCTCGCCCTGGGGGCCTCGGCGGTCTTCCTCGGCCGGCCGGTCGTCTGGGGGCTCGCCGCCGGGGGCGAGCAGGGCGTGGCGCGGGTCCTCGGCGGCCTCGCCGAGGAGCTCGAGCACACGATGGTCCTGTGCGGGCTCGACGACGTCCGGTCGGTACCCGCCGACACGGTGGTGGCGGCGCGATAACCTCCCGGAGGGCCGTGACTGGCGCGTCGAGGTGGGCCACCACCGGGGAGCGGCCCGCACCACCGTCGCCGTGCGCCTGGGCACCTCACCGTCGTTCAGCGCAGGAGCCCTCATGACCACCGCCCCCCGCATCACCCACTCCTTCGACGGCACCGCCGCCTCGGCCGCCTACCGCAACGCCCTGGCCGTGATCGGCGCCGTCGAGCCCCGGGTCGCCGACGCGATCAGCCAGGAGCTGACCGACCAGCGCGCCTCGCTGAAGCTGATCGCCAGCGAGAACTACGCCAGCCCCGCCGTGCTGCTCACCATGGGCAGCTGGTTCAGCGACAAGTACGCCGAGGGCACCGTCGGGCACCGCTTCTACGCCGGCTGCCAGAACGTGGACTCCGTCGAGGCGCTCGCCGCCGAGCACGCCCGCGAGCTGTTCGGCGCGCCGTACGCCTACGTGCAGCCGCACTCGGGCATCGACGCCAACCTGGTCGCCTTCTGGGCCGTGCTCGCCCAGCGGGTCGAGCTGCCCGCCCTGCAGGAGGCCGGCGCCCGGCACGTGAACGACCTCACCGACACCGACTGGGCGCAGCTGCGCCGCGCCCTGGGCGACCAGCGGATGCTCGGGATGTCGCTGGACGCCGGCGGTCACCTCACCCACGGCTTCCGCCCCAACATCAGCGGCAAGATGTTCGAGCAGTCGTCCTACGGCACCGATCCGTCGACCGGGCTGCTCGACTACGCCGCCGTCCGCGCCCGGGCCCGCGAGTTCCGGCCGCTGATCCTCATGGCCGGCTACTCCGCCTACCCGCGGCGGGTGGACTTCGCGGCGATGCGCGAGATCGCCGACGAGGTGGGCGCCACCCTGGTCGTCGACATGGCGCACTTCGCCGGCCTGGTCGCGGGCAAGGTGCTCACCGGCGACTTCGACCCGGTGCCGCACGCGCACGTCGTCACCAGCACCAGCCACAAGTCGCTGCGCGGCCCGCGCGGCGGATTCGTGCTGGCCCAGCCGGAGTTCGCCGACGCCGTCGACCGCGGCTGCCCCATGGTGCTCGGTGGCCCGCTGCCGCACGTGATGGCCGCGAAGGCGGTCGCCTTCGCCGAGGCCCGCCGCCCCGAGTTCGCCGGCTACGCCCAGGCGGTCGCCGACAACGCGCAGACCCTCGCCGAGGGGCTGACGAAGCGCGGCGCCCGGCTGGTCACCGGCGGCACCGACAACCACCTGGTGCTCATCGACGTCACCGGCTTCGGCCTGACCGGCCGCCAGGCCGAGTCCGCGCTGCTGGACGCCGGCATCGTCACCAACCGCAACGCAGTGCCGGCCGACCCCAACGGCGCCTGGTACACCTCCGGCGTCCGGCTGGGCACCCCGGCGCTGACCAGCCGCGGCTTCGGTCCGGCCGAGTTCGACCGGACGGCGGAGCTGATCGTCGACGTCCTCTCCGCCACCACCCCGGCGGCGACCCGCGACGGCGCGGCCTCGCAGGCGAGGTACGTGGTGGCCGACGGCGTCGCCGACCGCACCCGGGCGGCGGCCGCCGAGCTGCTGGCCGCGCACCCGCTGTACCCCGGCCTCGACCTCGCCTGATGCGGCCTCCCCGCAGGGGCCCGGCGCGAGCTCGCGAGCGCCGGGCCCCTGCAGGGAGGTCCTTCTCCATCCGTCACAGGCGCCCCGGTGATCCCCGTCGCCGCGTCGTGGAGCGACCAGGCCCCTCCCCGCTCCTACACTCGGCCGTGTGGACACCGCCGTGACCGACCCCGTGGTCGGCCTCGTTCTCGAGGGGCGCTACCGCCTCGAGGAGCGGGTGGCGCGGGGCGGCATGTCCACCGTCTACGCGGCCACCGACCTCCGGCTGCACAAGACCGTCGCGGTCAAGGTCATGGCCGAGCACCTGGCCCACGACCCCACGTTCGTCGACCGGTTCACCCGCGAGGCGCGGGCGGCGGCGATGCTCAGCCACGTCAACGTCGTCGGGGTCAGCGACCAGGGCAGCGACCAGGGGCTGGTCTTCCTGGTCATGGAGCTCGTGCGCGGGCGGACGCTGCGCGACCTGCTCAGCGCCCGCGGCCGGCTCACCGTCGGCGAGGCCTTCGCCGTCCTGGAGCCGGTGCTCGCCGGGCTCACCGCCGCGCACCGGGCCGGGATCGTGCACCGCGACATCAAGCCGGAGAACGTGCTCATCGGCGTCGACGGCGTGGTCAAGGTGGCCGACTTCGGCCTGGCGCGCGCCGTCGTCGGCACCGGCCAGACCAGCCAGACCGGCGGGGTGCTCATCGGCACCGTCGCCTACCTCTCCCCCGAGCAGCTCGAGCGCGGCCGCGCCGATGCCCGCAGCGACATCTACGCCGCCGGCATCGTGCTGTACGAGATGCTCACCGGGCATCCGCCGTTCGGCGGTGACACCCCGCTCGCGGTGGCCTACCAGCACGTCCACCACGACGTGCCCGCACCGTCCGCGGAGGTTCCCGGCCTGCCCTGGCAGGTCGACGAGCTGGTGGCCCGGACCACCCGCCGCGACCCGGCCGGGCGACCCCTGGACGCCGGTGCGTTCCTCGCCGAGCTGCACGACGTCCGCACCGACCTCGGCATCGACCCGGTCCCCGTGCCGACCGGGCAGAGCACGGCCGGCCCGGCCACGCTGCGGCCCACCAACCGCCCGACCCGGCCCCGGCCCGGCCACCCCAGCGATCCCGGCACCGAGGTGCTCGGCGGCCGCGGCTCGCGCGCCGGGCGCACCAGCATGCTGCCGGGGATGGGCGCCGGTCCCACGACCGACGTGCAGGGCCGTCGCCCCGGGCCGGCGCGGCCGCGTCCCGGCGTCCCCGACCACATCCGGCGGCGCCGCGCCCGGCTGCTGGTCGCCGTCGTCCTGCTCATGGCGATCACGGTCGGCGCGGTCGGCTGGTGGCTGGGCTCCGGCCGCTGGACCGACGTCCCCGCGCTGACCGGCAAGCAGGAGGCCGCGGCCATCGACCTGCTGCAGGACGCCGGGCTCGACCCCGACCCGGTCGTGCGGGAGTGGAGCGAGTCGGTGCCGGAGGGCGTGGTCATCTCGACCGACCCGTCGTCGGGCGAGCTCATCCGCGGCACCGACGTCCGCGTCGTCGTCTCCAAGGGGCCCGAGCGCTACACCGTGCCGCCGGAGCTCGTGGGCCAGCCGGTCGACGACGTCGAGGCGCGCCTGCAGGCCGACCTGCCGATCCAGATCACCCGGGGCCAGGCCTACGACGACGCCGTGCCCCCGGGCAATGTGATCGGCTTCGACCCGCCCGCGGGCACCGCGCTCAAGCGCGACCAGGTCGTGACGGTCGTGGTCAGCCAGGGCCGGGCACCGGTCGCCGTCCCCGACGTGACCGGGCAGACCCCGGAGCAGGCGCGGGCCAACCTCGAGGCGCAGGGCTTCACCGTCGAGCGCGACGAGGACGGGCGCAGCGACCAGGTCGACAAGGGCGAGGTCATGGCCGTCGAACCAGGTCCCGGCGCGGGCCCCGTCCCCTACGGCAGCACCGTGCGCATCCAGGTCTCGGCGGGCGTCCCGCTGGTCACCGTGCCCGACGTCGTCGGCAAGAGCGGCGACGAGGCCACCGCGATCCTGCGGGCCGCCGGCCTGCAGGTGGAGGCCACCCGGTTCTTCGGCAACCGGGTGCTGCGGCAGAGCCCCGCTGCCGGCGAGACCGTGGAGCGCGGCACCCCCGTCACCATCCTGCTCACCTTCGGATAGGTCCTTGTCGCACACCTCCCCCGGTGTGCCCGCCATCGGCGCGCACATCCAGATCAAGGGCGGCCTGGCCACGGGCGGGCTCGCCTACACCGACGCCGTCGCCGCCCGCGCCGTCCAGGTCTTCGTGGGCAACCCCCGCGGCTGGAAGCTCACCGACGGCGACCCGGCGCAGGACGCGAGGTTCACCGCCGGCTGCGCCGAGCGCGGCGTGCCCTCGTTCATCCACACCCCGTTCCTGGTGAACGTCGGCTCGCCGACCGAGGCGACCGTGACGCAGTCGGTCGCCTCGATCGCGCACAACCTGCGGCGCGGCGCGCAGCTGGGCTGCCAGGGCGTCGTCGTCCACGCCGGGTCCGCCGTCGGGGAGGACCGGTACGAACCGGCCCTGCGCCAGCTCCACGAGCAGCTGCTGCCCGTGCTGGAGGCCGCCGACCCCGACGGGCCGCGGCTGCTGATCGAGCCGACGGCCGGCGGCGGCAAGGCCCTCGCCGCCACGGTCGAGGAGCTCGGCCCCTACTTCGCCGCGCTGGAGCACCACCCGCTGCTGGGCGTGTGCTTCGACACCTGCCACGCCTGGGCCGCCGGCCACGACCTCGCGGCCCCCGGCGGGATGTCGGCCACCCTCGAGGCGCTGGAGGCCACCGTGGGCCCCGGCCGGCTGGGCCTGGTGCACGTGAACGACTCGCTCGACGCCTGCGGTTCCAAGCGCGACCGGCACACGACCATCGGCGAGGGGCTGATCGGGTCGGGCGAGTACGGCACCGGCCCGTTCGCCGAGCTGCTGCGCCACCGCACCACCGCCGGGGTGCCCATGGTCGTGGAGACGCCGAGTCTGCGCGACGGCGACCCGTGCGGCGGCCACGCCGCGGACATCGAGCTGCTGAACTCCCTGATCGGCGACTGACCCCGGCCGGACCCGGGCGAGATCTGCACACTCGCCCCCATCAGCCGCCCGATGCGGGCCACATCGCAGATCTGGCGGTGCCGGCGCTCTCACCGGTCCGCCCGGCGGCTAGCGGTCGAGGAGGTCCGCGAGGACGTCGGCGGCGTGGTCGACCGCGACGCGATCGACGTCCAGGTGGGTCACCAGCCTGATCCGGCGCGGGCCGACCTGCCCGACCAGCACGCCCCGCGCCCTGGCCGCCTCGGCGATCATCGGGGCCGGCACCTCGTCGACGACCACCATGTTGGTCTCCACCGACGCCGGGTCGACCCCCAGCCGCTTGGCCAGCAGCTGCGCGTGCTCGTGGTCCTCGCCCAGCCGCGGCAGGTGGTGGTCGAGAGCGTGCAGGCCCGCCGCGGCCAGCACCCCGGCCTGCCGCATGCCACCGCCCAGCCGCTTGCGCCACAGCCGGGCGGCCGCGATCCGCTCCGCCGACGCGACCAGCACCGACCCCACCGGCGCCCCCAGGCCCTTGGACAGGCACACCGAGGCGGTGTCGGCGAGCCGGCCGTAGGTCGCCAGGTCGACGCCGGAGGCGACGTGCGCGTTCCAGATGCGGGCGCCGTCGAGGTGGACGGCGACGTCGGCGCCGCGCGACCAGTCCCACAGCCGCTGGAGCTGGTCGAGCGGCTGCACCCGGCCGAAGCCGCGGTTGTGGGTGTTCTCCACGGCGACGGCCGCGGTGGCGGTGAGGTGCCAGTCGTCCTTCGGCCGCACCTGCGCGATGACCTGGTCCGCGTCCAGCCGACCCCGGTCGGAGACCACGGTGCGGGTGGAGATGCCGAAGACCGCCGCCGCGGCACCCATCTCGTAGGTGACCACGTGCGCGTCGGCGTCGCAGAGCACCTCCTGGCCGGGCTCGCAGACCAGCCGCATGCCGATCTGGTTGCCCATGGTCCCCGAGGGGACGAACAGGCCGGCCTCGTGCCCGAGCATCGCCGCCACCCGCTCCTCGAGCGCGGTGATCGACGGGTCCTCGCGGTAGACGTCGTCGCCCACCTCGGCCTCGGCCATGACCCGGCGCATCGCCTCCGTCGGGCGCGTCACCGTGTCCGACCGCAGGTCGATCACGGCGCCGTCCAGCGGATGACGCGGTCCTCAGGCACGCAGCATCTCCGCCACGAGGAATGCCAGCTCCAGCGACTGACCGGTGTTCAGCCGCGGGTCGCAGGCGGTCTCGTACCGGCTGTTGAGGTCCTCGTCGCTGATCTCCATCGCCCCGCCGAGGCACTCGGTGACGTCCTCACCGGTCAGCTCCACGTGGATGCCGCCCGGCCAGGTGCCCAGCGCCCGGTGCACGTCGAAGAAGCCGAGCACCTCGTCGACCACGCGGTCGAAGTGCCGGGTCTTGTAGCCGGTCGAGGACTCGTGGGTGTTGCCGTGCATCGGGTCGCACTGCCAGACGACGGTGTGCCCGCTGGCGGTGACCTTCTCCACGATGCCCGGCAGGACGTCGCGGATCTTCCCGTTGCCCATCCGGCTGATCAGGGTGAGCCGGCCCGGCACGCCGTCCGGGTCGAGGCGCTCGACGAGCTCCACGGCCTGCTCCGGCGTCGTCGTCGGGCCGATCTTCACGCCGATCGGGTTCGCCAGCTTCGACACGAACTCGATGTGCGCGCCGTCCATCTGGCGGGTCCGCTCCCCCACCCAGACGAAGTGGGCGGAGAGGGCGTACGGCCGGCCCTCGTGCATGCGCAGCAGCGCGCGCTCGTAGTCGAGGATCAGCGCCTCGTGCGAGTTGAACAGCTCCACCCCGCGCAGCGCGTCGGAGTCGATGCCGCAGGCCCGCATGAACGCCAGTGCGCGGTCGATCTCCCGGGCGATCACCTCGTACCGCACGCCCGCCGGCGAGTTGGCGACGAAGTCGCGGTTCCAGTCGTGCACGGCGTGCAGGTCGGCCATGCCGCCGCGGGCGTAGGCCCGGATCATGTTCATGGCGGCGGCGGAGTTCGCGTAGGCCCGCACCAGGCGGTTCGGGTCGGGGATGCGCTTCTCCAGCACCGGCTCCAGGTCGTTCACCATGTCGCCCCGGTAGGAGGGCAGGCCCAAGGCATCGGTGTCCGACGAGCGCGGCTTGGCGTACTGCCCCGCCACGCGGCCGACCTTGACCACCGGCACGCTCGCGCCGTAGGTGAGCACGATGGCCATCTGCAGCATCGTGCGGGTGGTGGCCTGCAGGTGCGGCTCGGTGTTGAGGTCGAACGTCTCCGCGCAGTCACCACCCTGCAGCAGGAACGCCTTGCCCTGCGCGACGTCGGCCAGCTGGGCGCGGAGGGTGTCGACCTCGCTCGGGGCGACGATCGGCGGGACCGAGGAGAGAGTCGCCAGCACGGCGTCCAGCGCGGCCCGGTCGGGCCACCGCGGCTGCTGGGCGGCGGGCAGTTCCCGCCACCGGTCCAGACCGGGGACCAGCTCGGCAGGTTCGGGGAGGCTCACGCCCCGAGGGTACGGCGAGACCCCTCCGCGCTGGCCAGGGAGTCGTCCCACGAAGCGGGACGGCGTCCCGGCGCGGGCGCCGGCGGACCGTGGAGCGACTCCATCCAGGCGCACCACCCGCCCCGCGCGGTGACGATCAGGCCACAGACGGTCGCTCCCGCGGCGAACCCCGCGCTGAGCTGCCGATATCCCGGTCGAGCGGCGGCACCCAGATCGCCGCCCCTACCTGGAAGGCAGAACATGCGCTGGACGAACCTGCCCGCCTGGGCGGTTCCCTCGAACACGGGCATCCGGACCAAGGTCGTGGCCCTCGCGGTGGCCAGCGTCACCGCGACCGGCGTGGCCATGGGCGGCGTCAGCGCCTGGCAGAGCAGCCGGTTCGCCGACGACGCCGCGCAGCACATGGACGCCCTCGTCGAGCAGGACATCAGCCGGGCGGCCCGCGGCACCTACGACGTCGTCGCCACCCAGGGCGCCTCCACCGCCGCCAAGGTCGACTCCGACCTCGCCACCGCCCGGTACGTCCTGCAGCAGGCCGGCGGGTTCGCGATCGACGACTCCGGCACCGGGTTGGTCCTCTGGGACGCCAAGAACCAGCTGACCGGCGAGGTCACGCCGCTGACCCTCCCCCGCGTCCTCGTCGGCGGCGAGTGGCTGGGGAAGAACAGCGACGCCGCCGTCCCCACGCCGGTGGTCGACACCGTCAAGACGATGGTCGGGGCCACCGTGACCATCTTCCAGAAGACGCCCTCGGGCGACTTCCTGCGCGTGGCCACGAACGTGCAGGCCGCGAGCGGCGCCCGCGCCATCGGCACCTACATCCCCGCCGTCAACCCCGACGGCGCGCCGAACCCGGTCGCCTCCGCCGTGAGCAAGGGCGAGACCTACCGCGGCAACGCCTTCGTCGTCGACTCCTGGCTGGTGTCGGCCTACGAACCCATCCTCGGGCCCGCGGGTGACGTGGTCGGCGTCCTCTACGTCGGGGTGAAGCAGGAGAACCTGCCCGCGCTCCGCGAGGGCCTGCAGGCCACCACCATCGGGGAGAACGGCCACGTCGAGATCTACGGCGGCACGGGGGACCGCGCCGGCACCGTGCTGATCAGCCCCGACGGCAGCCGCGACGGCGAGCAGATGCTCTCGGCCACCGACGCCGACGGCACGCCCTACGTGCAGCAGATCGTCGACGCCGCCCTGCAACTGCAAGGCGGCGAGCAGGCGACCGTGCGCTACGACGACCCCCAGGCCGGGCCCACGACCGTCCGGGTGTCGTACTACGCCCCCTGGGACTGGGTCATCGCCACCGTGGCGCGCGACGAGGACTTCGCCGGCGCCCAGGAGTCCCTCGCGTCCGGCCGCTCGTCCATGATGTGGGCGATGGTGGTCGCCGGCCTGGTGATCGCCGTGCTGGGCGGGGTGCTCGCCCGGTGGGTCGGGCACCGGCTGACCCAGCCCCTGACCCACCTGCGCGACCGCATGGCCGAGATCGCCGACGGGGAGGGCGACCTGACCCAGCGGATGGACGACTCCCGCGACGACGAGGTCGGGCAGCTCTCCGGCGCCTTCAACCGCTTCGTGGAGAAGGTGGCCGGCACCGTGCGCGACATCCACCGGTGCGCGCAGGACGTCGCCGCCTCCGCCGCAGGGGTGTCCACCGTCGCCGACGGCCTGGCGCAGCGGGCCTCCCGCAGCCGGGACCAGGCGCAGGGGGCCCACGGCGTCGCGGCGGAGATCAGCAGCAGCGTCTCCTCCGCGGCCGCCGGCGCCGAGGAGATGGGGGTCTCGATCACCGAGATCGCCCGCAGCGCCGCCGAGGCGGCGGAGGTCGGCCGCCAGGCGGCGTCCCTCGCCGAGCAGACCGAGACGACGATCGCCGCGCTCGGGGCGAGCTCCGCGGAGATCGGGGACGTCGTGAAGGTCATCTCCGGGGTGGCCGAGCAGACCAACCTGCTGGCCCTCAACGCCACCATCGAGGCGGCCCGCGCGGGCGATGCGGGCAAGGGCTTCGCCGTCGTCGCCAACGAGGTCAAGGAGCTCGCGCAGGAGGCGGCGAAGGCCAGCGAGGAGATCGCGCAGCGGGTGCAGGGCATCCAGTCCGAGACCACCGACGCGGTGCGGTCGATCTCGCGCATCGCCGAAGTGGTCCGGGCGATCAACGACCACCAGACGACGATCGCCAGCGCCGTCGAGGAGCAGACGGCGACCACCCGGGAGCTCAGCCGCAGCGTGGCGACGGCGGCGGAGGGCGCCGGCACCGTCACCACCACGCTGACCACGGTGAGCCGGGACGCCGACGACAGCGCGACCGACGTGGAGCGGGCCCGCTCGGCGGCCCAGGAGCTGGACGGGCTGTCCAAGGAGCTCAACCGGCTGCTCGCCGTCTTCACGGTGTAGCCGCCGCCGCGTGGCGGAAGGCCCTCTCCCGGCGACGGGAGAGGGCCTTCTGCGCTTCTCAGGTCAGCGCACGCCGCGCCGTGCCCCCGAGCCGGCCTGGCGCCGGCCGGAGAACCGGTTGTAGAGCAGGAGCACGAGCACCGCTCCCAGGACGGAACCGATGATCCCGGCGGGACCGAAGCCGCGGTCCCGGAAGCCACCGAAGAGGAGGCCGAGGAGCAGGCCACCGACGACGGAGCCGCTCACCCCGAGCAGCAGCGTGGCGCCCAGGCTCATGGTGTCCTTGCCGGGCACGAGCGCCCGGGCGAGGAAACCGGCGATCAGACCGACGACGAGCAACCAGAGCAGGGAGAGCACGGGGAACCTCTTCACGACGACGTGGCGGACGTGCTGCGGATGTCCGGGGCGGTGGGAGCGCACCCGGTCGGGACCGGGCAGCGTTCCGGGGGCCGTCTCTTCCCGGTGGCGGCAAGCGGCTCGCCGCGACGGCTCAGGCGCCGCCGGACCGGGGACGGCCGCGGCGGGGGCGACCGACGCCGTGCCGGATCTCGCCCGGCGGGGGGATCGGGAGGCCCAGCAGCCGCAGCACCCGGGCGACCACCGGCGAGGCCGCCACCAGGACGACGTCGCGGGCGAGCGCCGGGGAGAGCCCGTGCGAGTCGATGAAGCTGACGCGGCCGAGGTCGACCGCGATCGGCCCCGGATCGGTGGCCCGCACGTGGGCGAGGAGGGCCGCGAACAGATCAGCGCCCGCCAGGTCGAGCTCACCGGACACCTCGACGAGAGGACGGCGCCCGCCCCACCGGATATCCAGGGTCAGCTCGGCACCGTCCGCGACCGCGCCGGTGTGCCGGGACGCCGGGTGCCCGGCGCGCAGCCGCTGCGCGGATCGGCCGGGTCGGGCCACCGACGGGGTGGCCGGGGAGGCGGTGGGCCGCGGGAGCGGGTGGGAGGTCCGAGCCATGTCCCGACGCTAGGACGGCGCGCCCGCCGCCGGCAGGGGCCGGGCCGGACGACACCCGCTGCCACTCGTTGCCGAGATCCGGCAGCGTCGACCGGGCAACCCGCTGCTCAGCGGAGGGTGAGGGGCCTCGCCGGCCAGTCGAGCAGGCGCGCTCCGGTGACGGCGACGAGGAGCGGCAGCTGGTCGGCCGGATCCGCCGGGTCGTACCCGCTGAGCTCCCGGATCCGCTGCAGCCGGTAGGTCACCGCACGCACGCTCAGGTGCAGCCGACGGGCCGCCGAGGCCGCATTGCGCCCGCCGGCGAAGTACGCCTCTGCCGTCGCGACGAGGGGTTCGGGGCCACCCCGGGCGTCCACCAGCGGACCGAGCACCGTGCCGACGAGGTCGGCGATCGCCTCCTCGTCCCGGAGCAGCACCCGGTAGACGAGCATGTCCCGCGCGTGGACCACCGGTTCGGGGAGGCTCAGCCGCTGCGCGACCTCGAGGGCGTCCACCGCCTCGCGGTAGGAGCGGAGGACCCCCCGCGGACCGGGGTACGAGCGCCCCACCCCCACCCGCCACCGCGCACGGCGGGTCAGCCGGCCCACCGCCTGGCCGGACAGCTCGGCCAGCGCGTCGTCGTCGGGGGCCCGCCCACCCGGCGCCGGGACCGAGGACAGCACGCAGACGAGCCGACCGTCCTTCGCCGCGACGAGCAGCCCTCGGTCGCCGAAGCGGGCGCGCGCCTCCGCCTCCAGCCACCCGGTCAGGGGCATGCCGGAGTCGGTGGGCCGGTCGGTCGCCGCCACCGTCACGGTGTGGCTGCCGGTCAGCGCCAGCCCCAGCCGGGCGGCCCGCTCGACGAGCGCGCCGACCTCCGACCGGCCGGTGAGCAGGTCGTCGACGAACTCCCGCCGGAACGCCTCCTCGCGACGGACCACGTCCCGCTCGGCGTCGACGTGCCCCGCGGCCAGGGCCGCCAGCGCCGTGTCCGCCCCGCGCCACACCGCCTCGCCGACGGACACCAGGTCGACGGAGCCCGACCGTCCGCGGGAGTCACCCACGAGGCCCGGGAGGCGCGGCCAGAGCCTGCGCGACGCGGTCATGTACAGGTCCACCAGCGCGGGCAGCCCGACCCCCTGCTCCGCCGCCCTCGCGCCGAGCTGCCGGCAGTGGGCCTCCTCGGCGGCCGTCAGCCGGCGCCCCTGCACCGCCACGGCGGTCAGCGCGGTCAGGTACCCGTCGAGCAGGGACGCCGGCACCCCGTGCTCCCGGGCGGAGGCGTCCTCCACCTCCGCCAGCACCTCGGACTCCGGGCGCTCGCTGGGTCGACCCACACCGGGCACTGTTCCGTCTCCCGCCCCCGGGGTCCACCTGCGGGTGGTGGGCACGTCAGCCCGCGGCCTCGATGGCGTGCCAGCGCGCGAGGTTGTACCGGGCGTCGACCAGCGCGTCGTGGGTGCCCTGCGGCTTCGGCGGCAGCGGCGGCTGCCCCCGGTCGTCCCAGCGCTGCCGCAGCTCCCGGGTGAAGCGCGGGATGGGCCGGGGCAGCGCCGGCATCGCGCCCCACAGCTGGCACAGCGCCACGTGGTCGTAGGCGGCGAACCAGGCCCACAGCTCGATCTCCTCCCCCGGTGCGGTCAGGAAGGAGAGCAGGTCCTCGCGGATCCGCTGGCGGCTGCGCCACGCCTTGTCCGCCGGCGGGGGCAGCTGGTCGAGCACGTTGCGGCGCACCCAGGGAATGGCCTTGCCGGGGTCGAACTCCGTGCTCACGGCGTAGAACTCCCGGCCGGTCTCGTCGACGACGCCGATGGAGACGAGGTCGATCGTGGTGCCGTCCTCGATGAACTCGGTGTCGTAGAAGAAGCGCCGCACGCCGTCCACCGTAGGTCGCCGCCGACGGCAGCTGATGCGCGCGTTCTTCTCCGTCACCGAGGACCTCGTCGCCCAGTGGGTCCGGGAGCCCCACGATGCTCCGAGCCGCGCTGCTCACGCTGCTGCGCGACGTGCTCGACCGGCTGCTGCCCCGTCAGCCGGCGAGCGTCGTGGGTGCGCGGTCGGCGGCCTCGGTGACCGGCGGCTGCAGGGTCGCGATGACGTCGTTGGCGCTGGCGCCCGTCGCGTCCATCGACTTCTTCACCGTGGCGCCGTAGACGTCGACGTACTCCTGGCCCGACAACGTCATGATCTCGTACATGATCTCGTCGGTGATGGAGCGTTCGACGAACCGGTCCCCGGCCAGCCCCTCGTATCGGCTGAAGTCCAGCGGCTCCCCGAAGACGACCTTCACCCGCATCAGCTCCTTGCCGAAAGGCAGCTTCCGGGAGCTGTAGCACATGGCCACCGGGATCACCGGGACACCGGTCTCCAGCGCCATGCGGGCGACCCCGATCTTGCCGCGGTAGAGCCGGCCGTCGGGCGAGCGCGTGCCCTCCGGGTAGATGCCGAGCAGCTTGCCCTGGCGGAGGATGCGCAGGCCGGTCTGGATGGCGTTCTCGGCCGCCGACGCGCTGGACCGGTCGATCGGCACCTGGCCGGCGCCGGAGAAGAAGGCACGCTGCAGGAAGCCCTTCACGCCCTTGCCGGTGAAGTACTCCGCCTTCGCCAGGAAGGTCACCCGCCGCTTCAGCTGCAGGGGCATGAAGATCCAGTCGGCCGCGGAGAGGTGGTTGCTCGCCAGGATCGCCGCACCCGTCGCCGGCACGTGCTCGACGCCCTCGGCCTTCGGGCGGCAGACCACGGTCACCGCCGGACCGATCGCGACGAACTTGAGGAACCAGTAGAACAACACGCCTCCCTCGGGGACTGCCAGACTAGGGAGCCTGGGGCCCCGATCACAATCCGGGACCCGTCGTGAGGTAGCCGACACCGGCGCGACGCCGGATGCCGAGGAGGAGCGCCGTGCCCGGACCGACCCCCGTTCCCGAGGTCATGCCCGGCGCCGAGCCGTTCGAGTTCCCCGGCGGCGAGGGGCCGGCGGGGCGCACCGGCGTGCTCCTCGTCCACGGGTTCACCGCGACGCCGATGAGCGTGCGGCCCTGGGGCGAGCACCTGGCCGCCGAGGGCTTCGCCGTCCGGTGCCCGCTGCTGCCCGGCCACGGCACCCGCTGGCAGGACTGCAACGCCAGCACCTCCGACCAGTGGACGCAGACGGTGGAGCACGCGTTCGACCAGCTCGCCGCCACCTGCGACCGGGTGTTCGTCGCCGGCCTCTCGATGGGCGGGACGCTGGCCACCCGCCTGGCCGAGGTGCGCGCGGGCGACGTCGCCGGACTGCTCCTGGTGAACCCGGCGCTGACGACCCAGCGGCTGGACGCCAAGCTGCTCCCGCTGCTGGCCCGGCTGACCCCCAGCTGGGCACCGATCGCCAGCGACATCAAGAAGCCCGGCGTCACCGAGCTCGCCTACCCGAAGCTGCCCACGCGCGCGATGCTGCAGCTGCGCGGCCTCTGGGCCGCCACCCGCGCCGACCTGGGGCTGGTCACGGCGCCGGTCATCGTCTTCCGCAGCGCCGAGGACCACGTCGTGGAGCCCGTGAACAGCGCCCTGCTGCTGGCCGGTGTGGCCAGCCCGGACACCACCGAGGTCGTGCTGGAGGACAGCTACCACGTGGCCACCCTGGACAACGACGCCCCGCTGGTCTTCCGCCGGTCCGCCGAGTGGATCCGCGCGCGCGTGCCGGTGGACGAGACCGGCGCCTCGTCGGGCGGGCGTCGGTGACCGAGCGGCGCGGACGGGGCCGCCGCGACAACGGCCTGGACGCCGCGCTCTGGAGCCCGGTGCGCGACGTCGACCCACGCGTGGGCGAGCACCTCCTCGACGTCCTCGAGGCCGCCGGGATCGCCGCCTACCTGGAGCCGGCCGCCGACGTCGGCCCCTACACCCGGTCGGTCGTCCTCCCCAGCCCGCCGTCGGACCGGCTGTTCGTCGACCGGTCGCGCCAGGCCGAGGCGCGGGGGCTGGTCGAGCAGCACGCCGACGAGCACCCGGCCGAGCCGCGCGTGCTCCGCCGGCCCGCCGGGCGCGACCTCGACGAGGACGCCGAATGGCGCCGCATCGTGGCCGCCTTCGAGGCCGAGCACGGCCCCACGGCCGTCGACGGGGCGCCGTCGGACGCGCCCCCGCCGACGCCGCACGAGGTGCCGGTGCTCGACCGGCCGGAGGAGCACTTCGAGCCGCCGGCCCCGCCGCCGCTGCCGGTCCCCGCACCGGCGGTCCTCTACGCACTGCTGCTGGTGGCCGCCGGCATCCTGCTCATCGGCGTCCCCTCGATCATCGGCCTCTCGGCCGACGCCGGCCTCGTCCTCGGGGTGGGCGTGGTGGCCGGTGGCGTGGCGCTGCTGGTCTCCCGCATGCGCGACCGCTCCGACGACGGCGACGACGGGGCGGTGGTCTGAGCATGGGCACCGCCACCGCCACCGTCACCGTCGCCGGCCACCTGATGGACACCGGCACCCTCGCCCGCATCCTCGACGACGTCCTGGAGTACGGCGGGGACTACCGGATCGCCGACCTGGCCCTGGGGCGCGAGCACGCCGACGAGTCGACGGCGCTGATCGAGATCACCGCCGACGAGGCCGAGCGGCTCGAGCGGATCCTCATGCGGGTGCAGGTCCACGGGGCCAACGCCGTCGATCCGGGGACGGCGACGACCCGCCCCGCCCCCGCGGACGGGGTCTTCCCGGACGACTTCTACTCGACCACCAACCTGGAGACCCTCGTCCGCCTGGACGGGGAGTGGCTGCGGGTGCGCAACCCGGAGATGGACTGCGGCCTGGTGGTGTCCACCGAGGAGACCGGCACGGTCGTGCGCACGGTGCCCGTGAGCGACGTGCGCGCGGGAGACACCGTCGTCTGCGGGGCCCAGGGGGTGCGGGTGGAGCTGCCCGTGCAGGCCCCACGCGGCACGGAGGACGACTTCGGGTTCATGTCCTCCACGGTGTCCAGCGAGAAGCCCCAGGCGCTGCTGGTCCGGCAGATCGCCGAGCGCATGCGCGAGGTCAGGGCCGCCGGGAAGCGGGTGCTGTGGGTGGGCGGGCCGGCCGTGGTGCACACCGGCGCCGCCCCCGCGATGGTGCGGCTGATCCGCGCCGGCTACGTCGACGTCCTCTTCGCCGGCAACGCCCTGGCCACCCACGACATCGAGTCGGCGCTGTTCGGCACCTCGCTGGGGGTCGACCTCGCGAAGGGCTCGGGGGTGCCGCACGGCCACGAGCACCACATCCGCGCGATCAACACGATCCGGGCGGCCGGCTCCATCCCGGCGGCCGTCGACTCCGGCGTCCTCACCGGCGGGGTCATGCACGCGATGGTGCAGGCGGGGAGACCGTTCGTGCTGGTCGGCTCGGTGCGCGACGACGGGCCGCTGCCCGACGTGCACACCGACGTGATCGAGGGTCAGCGCGCGATGCGCGCCGAGCTGCACGACGTCGGCTTCGCGATCATGGTGGCGACGATGCTGCACTCCATCGCCACCGGGAACATCCTGCCGGCGTCGATCCCGCTGGTCTGCGTCGACATCAACCCGGCCACGGTCACCAAGCTGGCCGACCGGGGCAGCGCGCAGGCGATCGGCATCGTCACCGACATCGGCCTGTTCCTGGAGCAGCTGGCCCGGGAGCTGGCGCCGGCGGACTAGGCCTCGCCCTCGGCGACGGCCCTCCGCACCAGGTCGGCCGCGCCCACGATGCCGGCCTGCGGCCCCAGTTCGGCGACGACGACCCGGGGGCCGGGGCGGAAGCCGCGGCCGGGCAGGGCGCGCTCCAGCCGCTCCCGGGCGGGCCGCAGCACCATCTCGCCGAGCACGCTGACCCCGCCGCCGATCACCACGACCTCGGGGTCGAGCACCGCCGCCAGGTCGGCGATCCCCTGGCCCAGCCAGTACCCCACGTCGGTGACGAGCTCGAGCGCCAGCGGGTCGCCGTCGTAGGCGGCGCGGGCCACGTGCTCGCCGGTCAGCCGGTCGGGCTCGCAGTCGACCCGCTCCAGCAGCAGCGCGGCGGCCGCCGGCGAGGTGCGGGCCACCTCCCGCGCGGTCTGGCCCAGCGCCGTCCCGCTGGCGTACTGCTCCCAGCAGCCCCGGTTGCCGCAGGCGCACAGCCGCCCGTCGGGGACCACGCGCATGTGCCCCCACTCCCCCGCGACCCCGTGCGAACCCCGGCGCAGCCGCCCGTCGAGCACGATGCCGCCCCCGATGCCGGTGCCGAGGGTGATCATCAGCGCCAGGTCGGCACCCCGGGCGGCGCCGTAGCGGTACTCGGCCCACGCCGCGGCGTCGGCGTCGTTGCCCACCCACAGCGGGCGCTGCAGCCGCGCGCCCAGGTCCTTGCGCAGGGTGGAGTTCCGCCACGCCAGGTGCGGGCTGAACAGCACGGTGTCCCCCGTGCGGTCGAACCAGCCGGCGGCACCCACGCCGACGCCGACGACCTCGTCCCCCAGCCCCCCGGCGAGCTCGTCGACGACGGCCGCGATGGCGTCCTCGGTGTCGCTCACCGAGGCGCCGGGCGTCGCCCGCCGCGCGGTGGCCACGATCGTGCCGTCGGGCGCCACCAGCCCACCGGCGACCTTGGTGCCGCCGATGTCGATGCCGAGCGCCGGGCGGGCCGTCACCCCCGGCCCGGTCACGCGATGTCGATCCGCTGGACGGCCGGCTGGCCGGTGGACTGCTCGGTGGGCTGCTCGGGGGGCTGCTCGGGGGCGCGGTCGCCGGTCGCCGGGGTGGCGCCGCCGGCGCCCTGGTCCTCCGCGAACGCCCGGAGCGCGGCCGCGGTGGTGGTGAGGACGTCGGCCAGCGCGGCGGTCACCTCGGGACGCTCACCACGGACGACGGCGGCCGCCTGGCAGACCGGGCACCAGCGGCAGTCCCCGCCATGCCCGTCGCCGGAAGCGGCGGCGGGCCGCTCGGCGCTGGCCCGGACGACGTCGAACAGGCGGCGGGCCTGGTCGAGCCAGTCGGCACCGGTGGTCATCTGATCCTCCCCTCGGCCGCCAGGAGGTCGGCCGGCCACTGCTGCGGATCCGGGCGGAAACTGACCTCGAGGCGGGCGTCGGCGGTGCCGGGGGCGAGCAGCCGTCCCCCCGTCACCTCGCACCGGCGCAGCAGCGAGTCCAGGCGCAGCGAACGACGATCCTCCCCTACCGACAGCACGAGGTCATCGCCCCACCGGGTCAGCCCCACGGCGGCGCGGTCGGCGAAGGGCAGCGGGACGACCAACTGCCACCCGGACCCGCCCCGGTGCGGGGCCGGTCTCGCCGGCCCGCCGGACGCCGGGAGATCCAGCCCGTCCAGCAGGGCCCGGGCACCGGCCACGTCCGCCGGTGAGGCCGGCAGCTCGGGGACGTCGTGCACGGCGGCCACCTCCGCCAGCCGGGACCGGGCGGCGTCCTGCTCGGCGATGCGTCCCGCCCACCACTCCCCCGGACCGCCGGCCGGCAGCACCCGGGCGAGCACGGTGGCGACCCGCAACCCGTGCAGGGCCAGCACGGTCGCCGCGTTCCGCAGCTCCGGCACGGCGGGGCCGCGGGCGGCGGCGGCCAGCCAGACCGCCGTGGCGGTCGGATCGGCCAGCCGCTCCTGCGCGAGCAGCCGCTCGAGCCCGGGCAGCGCGGCGAGCAGCGCGTCCACCGGTCCCTGGCGGGCCGCCCCCGCCGCCACCGTCGCCGTCCGCACGGCGGCCAGCGCCCGGGCCGTCGGCGGCAGCGCCTGGTCCAGCCACCAGCGCAGGACGCCGGGCAGGGCCGCCAGCGCGAGCCCGTCCCGCAGGGGGCCGGCGTCGACCACCACCAGGTCGGCGTCGGCGGAGCCGAGGGCCGCCATCAACGCGAGCTCCTCGGCGCCCGGCAGCGGCACCACCGAGCTGGCCGGCGGCAGCTCCAGGTGCGGCAGCAGCGCACCGAGCGCACCGGCGTGGGCTCCCCACAGGTCCTCGACCGCCCGGCGTCCCTGCACGCGCAGCGTGCGCAGCCCCGGGACCTCGTCGAGGCCGGGCACGGGTGGCGGCTGCCGGGAGAGCAGCAGCGTGCGCCGGCCCTCCTGGGCGGCGCGGACGGCCGCGGCGGCCGCCAGCGTCGAGGAGCCCGTCCCGCCGGGGCCGGTGACCAGGAGGGTGCGCACTCGGCTCAGCCCTCGACGCGCTTCTTGAGCTCCTTGAGCGCGGTGTCGAGGATGACCTTCTCCGCCTTGCGCTTGATCATGCCGAGCATCGGGATGGAGAGGTCGATGGTGATCGAGTAGGTGACCTCGGTGCGGCCGCCGGTCTCGGCGAGGGTGTAGGAGCCCTCCTGCCGCTTCTGCATCTGTCCCTGGACCAGCGTCCAGGAGACCCGGCGGTCGTCGTCCCAGGTGTACTCGAGGACGTAGTCGTCCTTCACCGCGCCGGCGTCCAGCACGAAGTGCACCCGCCGGGCCCGGCCGTCCGCGCCGGTCTCGAGGACCTCGACCTTCTTCGCGGCGGTCACCCACTGCGGATACGAGGGGAAGTCGGCGATCACCGCCATGACCTCGGCCGCAGGCGCCTCGACGACGATCGACTGGGTGGACTGGTCGGCCATGGGCAGCAGGCTAGCCGCTCCCCGCCGTGCCCGGCCCCCGTACACCACGGCACTCGGCTACTCCCGGGTAGCACCAGCCGCTAGATTGTTCGGACGTCCCCGTACCGGGGCCGCGGGCGACGGTGCCTCCGGACGGTCGGGGAGGAAAGGACCGGGCGTGCGCGAGTTCAGCGTTCCAGCAACCCACGAGGTGGGCCCCGACGAGGCCCTCACCGACATGCTCACGACCAACGTCGCCGAGCACGGGAACGAGGTCGGCCTCCGGCGCCGGGTGGACGGCCGCTGGACCGACGTGACCTGGCAGCAGTTCGGCGAGGAGGTCCGGGGCGTCGCCAAGGGCCTGATCGCCGCGGGGGTGGCCGCCGGCGACCGCGTCGCCCTGCAGGCCAAGACGCGCTACGAGTGGACCGTCCTCGACTACGCCATCTGGACCGCCGGCGCGGTCGTCGTCCCGGTCTACGAGACCTCCAGCGCCGACCAGGTGGCGTGGATCCTCTCCGACTCCGGGGCCACGGTCGCCGTCGTCGAGCGCGACGAGCACGCCGCCGCCATCGAGTCGATCCGGGACCAGGCGCCCGAGCTGAAGGCCGTCTTCGTCATCGACGACGGCGCGGTCGAGCAGCTGACCGCGACCGGCCGGGAGGTGCCCGACAGCGAGCTCGACGCCCGCCGGGCCACGCTCCACGCCGACAGCCCGGCCACGCTGATCTACACCAGCGGCACCACGGGCCGCCCCAAGGGCTGCGAGCTGACGCACGCCAACTTCCTGTTCGAGATCGGCAACGGCATCACGCTGCTCGACCGGTTCATGAACGTGCAGGGCTCGCTCCTGCTGTTCATCCCGCTGGCCCACGTGCTCGCCCGCGTGCTGCAGGTCGGCGCCATCAAGAACCGCACCGTCATCGGCCACACGCCCGACGTGAAGAACCTCGTCGAGGACCTCGGCGAGTTCAGGCCGACGTTCGTGCTCGCCGTCCCCCGGGTCTTCGAGAAGGTCTTCAACTCGGCCAAGGCCAAGGCGGAGGGCGACGGCAAGGGCAAGATCTTCGACCGGGCCGCACAGGTGGCCATCGACTGGTCCCGCGCCCAGGACACCGGCGGCCCGGGGCTGGGCCTGCGCGTGCAGCACGCGCTGTTCGAGAAGCTGGTCTACGGCAAGCTGCGGGCCGCCCTGGGCGGGCGCTGCCTGGGTGCCATCTCCGGCGGTGCCCCGCTGGGTGAGCGGCTCGGCCACTTCTTCCGCGGCATCGGCGTCACCGTCTTCGAGGGCTACGGCCTCACCGAGACCACCGCGGCCGCCTCGGTGAACCACGACGCGGCCCTGCGCATCGGCACCGTCGGCCGGCCGCTGCCCGGTGTCACGTTCCGGATCGCCGAGGACGGCGAGGTGCTCATCCGGGGCGGCATCGTCATGCGCGGCTACTGGAACAACCCGGAGGCGACGAAGGAGGCCATCGACTCCGAGGGCTTCTTCCACTCCGGTGACATCGGCGAGCTCGACTCGGACGGCTTCCTCAGGATCACCGGCCGGAAGAAGGAGATCCTGGTGACCGCGGGCGGCAAGAACGTCGCCCCGGCGGTGCTGGAGGACCGGCTGCGCGCCCACCGGCTGGTCAGCCAGTGCATCGTCGTCGGCGACCAGCGGCCCTACATCGCCGCGCTGGTGACCCTCGACGAAGAGGCGCTGCCGCAGTGGCTGGAGTCCAGGGGCAAGGACACCTCCCTCACCGCGGCCCAGCTGCGGGAGGACCCCGACGTGCTCGCCGAGCTCGACGCCGCGGTGCAGGAGGCCAACAAGGCGGTCTCCCAGGCCGAGGCGATCAAGAAGTTCACGGTGCTGGCCACCGACTTCACCGAGGACAACGGGATGCTGACGCCCAGCCTGAAGCTGAAGCGCAACGTGGTCATGAAGGAGTTCGGCTCCGACGTGGACGCGCTCTACAGCCGCTGAACGCCGCGTACCGAGGCCCGCCGCGCCCCTGCGCGGCGGGCCTCAGTGCTTCGTGAGGAGCTCGTCGAACGTCGCGGCGATCGACGTCCAGGACCACCGCTGCTCCACCCAGGCCCGCCCGGCCAGGCCCATCGCCCGGGCGCGCCCCGGGTCGTCGAGCAACCCCACCAGCGCCGTCGCCACCGCCTCCGGTGACCGCGGGTCCACCACGTGCCCGGTGACGCCGTCGCGCACCGCCTCCGGCGCACCGCCCGAGGTGCCCGCGACGACCGGGCGGGCGCAGGCCGCGGCCTCGAGGAAGACCATGCCGAGGCCCTCGACGTCGAGTCCCCCGCGCCGGGTGCGGCAGGGCATGGCGAACACGTCTCCGGCGGCGTAGTGCGCCGGCAGCTCGTCGTGGTCCACCGGGCCGGTCAGCACGACGGAGCCCTGCAGGCCGCGGGCGGCGATCGCACGACGCAGCTTGCCCTCGTCCGGCCCACCACCGACCAGCAGCAACCGGGCCCCCGGGTGACGGGCGAGCACCCGCGGCCACCCCGCCACGAGCACGTCCTGCCCCTTGCGGGCGACCAGCCGGGAGACGCAGACGACCACCGGTGCGTCACCGAGCCCGTGGCGGGCACGCACCGCCGTCCCGTCGACCCCGGGGGCGAACCGGTCGACGTCGACCCCGGGCGAGAGCTGGGCCAGCCGGGCGCGGCCCCCGAGCGGCGGGGCGAGGCGCTCGCGGGTGTACTCGCTGATGTAGGTGAGGACGTCCAGCCCCGTGGCGATCCGCTGCATCACCTGCCGGCTGCCCGGGAGGGCGACCCAGCCGGTCTCGTGGCCGTGCGTGGCCCCGACCAGGTGCCGGACCCCGGCGGCGCGCAGCGCGGGCGCGAGCAGCCCCAGCGGCGCGGCCGCCCCGAAGAACGCGGTGTCGCAGCCGTACCGCTCCACCAGCTCCACGGCCGCGCGGGCGGTCGCCCGCGTCGGGAGGAGCATCCCGGTCGGCCGGCGCACCACCGGATAGGGCAGGGATCGGTCGTGCTCGGCCGAGCCCGGTGCGTCCGACGCCAGCACGACCAGCGAGTCCGGCGGCCGTCGCTCCAGCAGCGCCGCCACGAAGGTCTGGATGCCCCCTTGCCGGGGCGGGAAGTCGTTGGTGACGACGAGCGTCCGGCTCACGGCCCCTCCAGGCGCGCCCAGTCCTCGGCCATCGCGATGCGCTGCGCGGTCGTGGGGTGGCTGCCGAAGAACCAGTGCCAGGCCGCCGGCGGGTCCGGATCGCCGAGGTTGGCCGTGGCGAGCCGCTGCTGCATGGCGATGAAGGCCTCCGGATCGCGGGTGAGGTCGAGGGCGTGCAGGTCCGCGCGGGCCTCGACCTGGCGCGACACCAGGTTCTGCACGGGTGTGGCCAGCAGGCTGCCCACGGCGACGAGGAACAGCAGCAGGGGGACCACGCGGGGGTCGCCGGCCGAGGGCGCCCCGGCGCGGCGCAGCAGCGGCGTCCACGTCAGCAACCAGCCGAGCAGGGCGGTCGCCGCGCCCGCGCCGAGCGCGCCCATGAGCGTGCCGGTGAGGACGTCGTCGGTGGCGACGTGCCCGAGCTCGTGCGCCGCTATCGACTCGATCTCCGCGTCGGGCAGCTCGCCGAGGACGGTGTCGTAGACCACGATGCGCCGGGTGGAGCCGAACCCGGAGACGTAGGCGTTCAACGCCGTGGTCCGCCGGGAGGCGTCGGAGACCAGCACGTCCTGCACCGGGGTGCCGTTCTCCTCGGCGAGCGCCAGCAGGTCACTGCGCAGCTCACCCGCCGGCAGCGGCTCGAAGGAGTTGAACGCCGGCTCGATGACCACCGGGTAGAGGAACGAGCCGACGACGACGAAGCCGGCCACTGCCGCCCCGCCCCAGGCCCACCAGGTGCGTGGCGCGCGACGGACCAGCCACAGGAAGGCCAGCACCACGACCACTGTCAGCGCCGCGCTGATGGCCCACGAGACGGCGACGTCGCGCAGCCAGAGCCCCCAGCCGCGGGTGGACAGGCCGTAGCGCGTGCGCACGGACTCCGCGTAGGCGGAGATCGGCAGGGTCACGGCGCGGCCCAGGAGGAGCAGGACCGGCACCCCCAGCACCACCCGCACGACCCAGCGGTCCCTCCACCGCGCCCCCAGCGACCGCATCAGGCGGGCCCCCAGCGGGGTGAGCCCCAGCACGGCCGAGACCGCCAGCCCGAGGACGAGGGAGAGCAGCGACGCGGGTCGCAGGGCGGCGGCGAAGGCCTCCGCGCGCTCGATCGCCGCGGGATCCAGGCCGGCGGTCGGGTCGGGCTCGGTGTGCCCTCCGGGCGGTTCGGGCAGCACGTCCCACGGGGTGCGGACGACGATGACGACGACGACGGCGATCCCCAGCAGGGCCGCGGCCACCAGGGCGGCCCGGCGAACGCTCACCCGGCCGATCCTAGGCGGGCCAACCGCAGCGGCCCGTCCCGGTTCGGGGACGTGCTGGGCGGCCTGCATCCTGCTCGACCCGGTCGCGAGGCCCGCCCTCACCGTGTTCCCGTCCTGCGGGCCTGCCCGAGGTCCTCGGGATCGGGCCCTCGGTCACCTGACCGGCCAGCGACGGCGAGGGCCGGCGACCCCTGTCGGGATCACCGGCCCTCGTTCCTCGCTGCGATGCTCCCGGAGCCGTCAGCCGGCGATGCGACGGGCGCTGTTGTAGTTCCCCATCGAGTCCACGCTCGCCACCTTCACCGGCTGGCCGGAGGTGGAGGCGTGCACCATCTGGCCGTTGCCGATGTACATGCCCACGTGGCTCACCGGGCTGTAGAAGAACAGCAGGTCGCCAGGTTGCAGCTCGCCGCGCGAGACGGGCCTGCCCATCTGGCTCTGCGACCGGCTGGAGTGCGGCAGCATCACACCCGCCGCGGCGTAGGCGTACGACGTCAGCCCCGAGCAGTCGAAGGCGTTCGGCCCGCCGGCACCCCACACGTACGGGTCGCCGATCTGGGCGAGCGCGGTGTTCACCGCCACCTGGGCGGCCGAGCTCGGCGCGATGACGGCGCCGGTGGGCGCCGGGAGGCCGGTGCCACCGTGGGCCTGCGCCACCTGCTCCTGCTGCGGCGCGGTGAGCGCCTCGTACCGGCGCTGGTAGTCGGCGATCTTCGCCTCGAGCTCCTCCTGCTGGGCGGCGATCTGCTCCACCGTCCGCCGGGCGTCCGCCGCGGCCTCCTCGGCGGCGTCGCGGGCCTGCTCCGCGTCCTCGGCCGCGCGCGACACCTCGGTGAGCACCTCGCTGGTGTGCCCGGCGATGGCGTCGAGGGTGCCCAGCTGGTCGACCAGCTGGTCGGCCGAGGTGCTGGTCAGCAGGACGTCGAGCGGCGACATGCCGCTGCCGGTGTAGACGCTGCGGGCCAGCCGGCGCATGTGGCCGTCGAGGGAGCCGAGCCGGCCCTCCGCCTCCGCGACCGCCTCGCTCGCGGCCTGCGCGTCGCGCTGGTGGCCCTCGAGGACGACGCGCGCCTCGTTCAGCTGCTCGGAGACGACCTCCAGCTCGTGGCTGGCCTCGGCCACCTGGGCGGCGATCTCGTCGGCGGTGCCGGGGACCGCCGACGCGGTACCCGGGAGGACGGTGACGGTCAGGGCTGCGACGGCGCTGACCAGGAGCCCCGAACGGAGCGGTCCGAAGCGGCGGGCGCTGGCGGAGCTGCGCCGGCCGGCGGTGTGGAGTTGTTCGGGGGCGTGCGTCAGTAGTGCGTGAGGGGTCGCCACGTGCGGCGGCTCTCCGTTTCTTCCACTTCGACCGCCGACCGAGTTAGCTGACGGGTTCGGGCTGGGAAGACTGGCCCTATCCCCCACCCACCGGCGAGCCGGCGGCGGGAGAACTCACCCCAGAGTGCGGTGGGTCCCCGGTACACCTCGGGCGCAGTGGTGCGCGCCACGCGGTGATTAGGCGGTGTCCGGTCGAGGCCATCCATCGATGGATGACGACCACCCGGCCGAACGGAGGGAACCCTACGACCGTGATGCGCCTGTGACAAACGGGGACAGCTGAGACGTGTGCGACGGGCGCCTGGCCGCCCACCTGGGCATTCACCCGATCGGGTGGTCACCCGGCCCTCGCCGCGGGGTGCGGCGGCGATCAGCCGGTGCGCCGTCCGGACCGCTCCCCGCCGTGCCCGTCGGGATGCCGCAGCGGGGGAACCAGGCCCCCCTCGGCCAGCGCGCGCACGGCGCGGCGTTCCACCTCGTCGAACTCCACCACCACGCCCGGCGGTGGCACGACGACGTCCTCGGCGGCCGCGGCCGGCCCGCCACGCGGCCGCCCGGTCATCGGCACGACGACCGGGTCGCCCCCCTGCCACCCGGGCGGGGCTCCCAGCAGCACGGTCACGACGCAGTCGGCGCAGCCGGTCCCGCGGGCGGTGCAGGTGTCGCAATCGATGAGCATCGCTTCTTCTCCTCCGTGAGTTGCTGCGCACGGTAGGAAGGGCCACCGACATTTCCGCCGCGCCACCGACGGCCCGCGCCGGATCAGCTGCCCGCGAACTCCCAGTGCCACGGCTCCTCGCGCCCGTTGCCCGGATCGGCCCACGTGGGGTGCAGGAAGCCGAACCGGCCGGCGTTGGCGGCCATCCAGGCGTACTGCGGGGTGCCGAACGTCCCGACGCCACCGCACAGGTCCACCGCCAGACCCCAGCCGTGGTTGCTGGTGCCGGGCACCGCGGCCAGGGCCGGCTTCTCCCCGTACAGCCGCACCTGGCTTGCGTAGGTCCGGTAGGAGTCGGTGATGCACAACGGGCTGCCGAAGGCGGTCGCGTAGGCCGCCGACATCGCGCGGTAGGCGGCGGCCGCGTCGCAGCGCAGCGCGTGCCCGCCGACGCCCAGCGGGCACATGGCGCTGGGCGGGATGAGGCCGTTCGGGTAGCCGCCCCATGCGCGGGCTCCGTCGTAGCTGGGCGGGTAGACGGTGTTGCCGCACTCGGTCCGCAGCGCCCCCGCGGCCGGCCCCGGGACGGCGACGGGGGGCCGCTGGCCGAGGACCGGGCGGCCGATCGCCAGCACCTGGTCGCCCGGCAGCGTGCGCACCACGACCGCGCCGGCCCGCGCGTCAGCGGTCAGCATGGTCCGCGGGTCCAGGGCGATGCCCACGTGCCCGAGCCCCGCCTCCGGGGAGCCCAGGAAGACCAGGTCGCCGGGGAGGACGTCGGCGCGGTCCACCGGCACGGCGCTCGCGAACAGCTCCTCCTGCGTCGCGGGCAGCTGGACACCGGCCCGGCCGTAGGCCACCCGGACCAGTGCGCCGCAGTCCCAGGACTCCGGCCCCGCCGTCCCCGGCGCGTACGGCTGCCCCAGGGCCTCCATCGCGCCGCTGACGGCGGCGAGGGTCTCGGCGGGCAGCACCAGGAGCGAACTCGGCCGCCCGGGCAGCTGGGCCACCCCGCGCTGCGCGCCGCCCCCGGCGGCGCCCACCGGAGCCAGGCGGTCGGGGAGGCTGCGCCCGGGTTCCCGCAGCGCAGCGGCGGGCACGTCCGCGATGCCGGCGGTCCGGAGCTGGTCGACGTAGGCCCGCCAGCTGGCCGCCGTCTGCTCGTTCACCGACGCCTGCTCCCCCTGGAGCGCCGCCAGCTGCCGGTCGACGACGGCGAGCGTGTCGTGCAGCTCCGTGGTGACCGCGTCGGCGGCCGCCTCCAGCGCGGCCACCCGCGCGGCCACCTCGTCCGCCCGCCCCTGGGCTGCGTCGAGCGCGGCCTGGGCGCGCTGCTGCTGGTCCAGGGCGGCGCGCCGGTGGCTCTCCGCGATGCCGATGAGGTGGGCGAGGTGCGCGTCGACGGCGTCGAGGAAGCCCATGCCGGCGAGGACCTCCCCCGGATCCCCACCGGCGAGCAGGAGCGTGAGGGGGGTGAGGGCGCCACCGTCCCGGTAGACGGCGACGGCGTACCCGGCGACCTCGCGCTGGTGCCCGGCCAGCACGCCCCGGGCGTCCTCGAGCACCGCCCTCGCCTCGTCCACCGACCGCTGCGCCTCGGCCAGCGCCTCGCGTGCGGCGACGACCTGCCCCTGGCGCGCGCGGAGGTCCTCCTGGACCTCGGCGGCCCGCCGTTGCAGCTGGTCCAGGTCGCGGCTGTCCAGCACGCCGGAGGTGCCACCCGGCTGGTCGCTGGGCGCGGCGGCCACCGGCCCGGCGGGCAGCAGCACGGCCGCGCCCGCCACCAGCACCGCGGCCACCACGCACCGCCGGGCCCGGGCGGGCGGGCGCCACCTGGAGCGCGCGGGCATCACCGACCACCTCTGCCTGCGGGCCGGTCGCACCGGACGCGACGGCCACTGGCAGGCATGGTGTCCCGATCGGGGCCGGAACACCAGGTCCCACTCGATGCGGGCAGCCCCGGACCCCCCGGTCAGGGGGCCGGTGCGCGGCCGGCCCCGGCGCGCGTCCCCCGGAGTGTCAGCCCCCCGACCTAGCGTCCGCCCCGTGGCACCCTCCCCCGCACCGCTGCGCTACCAGCAGGTCTCCATCGAGGAGGTCGGGACACCGCTGGCGCAGGTCACGTTCGTCGTCGTGGACCTGGAGACCACCGGCGGGTCCCCGAAGGACAGCGCCATCACCGAGATCGGGGCCGTGCGCGTCCGCGGCGGGCAGGTACTCGGCGAGTTCCAGACCCTCGTCGACCCAGGCCACGAGATCCCGCCCTACATCAGCGTGCTGACCGGGATCACCTCGACGATGGTCGCCACGGCCCCGCGGATCGGCGCCGTGCTCCCCACCTTCCTCGAGTTCGCCCGCGGCGCCGTCCTGGTCGCCCACAACGCCCCGTTCGACCTCGGGTTCCTCAAGGCGGCGTGCGCCGAGAACGGCCTGGTGTGGCCCACGGCGGCGTCCGTCGACACCGCCGTCCTCGCCCGGCGGCTGCTCAGCCGGGACGAGGTGCCCAACTGCAAGCTGGCCACCCTGGCCCCGTACTTCTCCGCCACCACCTCGCCCACGCACCGGGCCCTGGACGACGCGCGGGCCACGGTGGACGTGCTGCACGGCCTCTTCGAGCGGCTCGGCCCCCTGGGCGTCACCACCCTCGAGGAGCTGACCGGGCTGACCCGGCAGGTCGATCCGGAGCGTCGGCGGAAGCGGCACCTGGCCGACGCCGTCCCCAGCGGCCCCGGCGTCTACCTGTTCCGCGGCCCCGGGGACGAGCCGCTCTACGTGGGCACCTCCAGCGACCTCCGCAGCCGGGTCCGCAGCTACTTCACCTCGGGCGAGCAGCGCAGCCGCATCACCGAGATGGTCGGCCTCGCCCAGCGGGTGGAGCCGATCCCGTGCGCGCACGCGCTCGAGGCCGCGGTCCGCGAACTGCGGCTCATCGCCCGCCACAAGCCGCGGTACAACAGGCGGTCCCGCTTCCCCGAGCGCGCGCTGTGGGTCCGGCTCACCGACGAGCCCTTCCCGCGGCTGTCGGTGGTCCGCCGGGTCCGCCCCGACGCCGGCGTGTTCCTCGGGCCGTTCCCCGACCGCCGCGCCGCGGACGCCGCCGTGGCTGCCGTCCACGAGGTGCTGCCGTTGCGGCAGTGCACCGCCCGCCTCTCCCCCCGCACGCCGGTCAACGCCTGCGCGCTGGCCGACATGGGGCGTTGCGGCGCCCCCTGCACCGGCGCCCAGTCGGTTCCCGAGTACGCCGGCGTGGCGGCGGTCTTCGCCGCCGCGGTGGGCCACGACCCCCGTCCCCTGCTCGCCCCGCTGCTGGACCGGGTGGAGCGGCTCGCCGCCGAGGAGCGCTACGAGGACGCCGCCGTGCTGCGCGACCGGGTCGCCGTGCTGGTCCGGGCCCTCCGCCGTCGGCAACGGCTCGAGTCGCTGGCTGCCGTGCCCGAGCTCGTGCTGGCCCGTCCCGACGGCCAGGGCGGGTGGGAGCTGTCCGTCGTCCGGCTGGGGCGCCTCGCCGCGGCCGGGAACGCGCCGCGTGGCACCACCGTGCGGAGCGTGCTGCCGGGCCTGCTCGCGACCGCGGAGACCGTTCCCGGTGCGGACGACCCGACGTCGGTCGACGAGACCGAGCTCGTCCTCCGCTGGCTGGAGAAGCCCGGCACCCGGTTGGTGCAACTGACCGGCACCCTCGCCTCCCCCGCACCCGGCACCGGCGCCTACAGCGGGTTCCTGGCGCGGGTGGAGTCCGGGCGTGACGCGCAGGACCCCTTCGCCGACGGGCGGTCGCTGGGAACCCGCGCCCGGCCGGAGCGGATAACATCCCCCGCGTGATCACCGCCATCGTGATGATCGACGCCGCCACCGACTCGATCGCCGAGGTCGCCCAGGCCGTCGCCGAGCTCGACGGGGTCAGCGAGGTCTACTCCGTCGCCGGCGATGCCGATCTGATCGCCATCGTCCGCGTCCGCGAGTTCGAGCAGGTCGCGGAGGTCATCGCCGGCCGGATCAACAAGGTCGCGGGAGTCCTCGACACCGACACCCACATCGCCTTCCGCGCCTACTCGCGCCACGACCTCGAGGCAGCCTTCTCCATCGGCTTCGACACCGAAGCCTGAGCGGCCGGCGCTCAGCGGCCGGGCGGGGCGACCTCCCGGCTGACGGCGATCCAGCGGTCCAGCAGCGCCGCCGCCCGACCGTCGTCGATCGCTGCGGCGGCCCGCTCCATCCCCGCGGCCAGGGCGTCGTGCAAACGCGCGGGCCGTTCGTCGAACGCCACCAGCGCCGCGGCGGCATTGAGCAGCACGGCGTCGCGCACCGCTCCGCGGTCGCCGTCCACGAGCCGCCGGAACACCTCGGCGTTGTCCCGGGCATCCCCGCCGCGCAGCGCGTCCGGGGCGGGCGCCTCGATGCCCAGCGCAGCCGGGTCCACCCGCTCGGCCGACACGGCGCCGTCCCGGACCGTCCACACCGCCGACGTCGCCGCGGTGGTCAGCTCGTCGAGTCCGTCGTCGCCCCGGAACACCAGCGCCCGCGTCCCCCGGGCGGCGAGCACCTCGGCGAGGACGGGGGCCATGCGCGCGTTGGCGCAACCGATCGCAGCCGCCACCGGGCGCGCCGGGTTGGTCAGCGGCCCGAGGAAGTTGAAGACGGTGCCGATGCCCATCTCCCGCCTCGGGGCGGCGGCGTGCCGCATGCCGGGGTGGAAGACCGGTGCGAAGAAGAACCCGATGCCGGCCTCCCGCACGCACGTGGCCACGGCGTCGGCGGGCAGATCGATGACCACCCCGAGCGCCTCCAGCACGTCGGCGGCGCCCGAGGAGGACGACGCCGCCCGGTTGCCGTGCTTGGCCACCGGCGCGCCGGCGGCGGCCGTCACGACCGCGGCCATCGTGGAGATGTTCACCGTGTGCGCGCCGTCGCCACCGGTGCCGACGATGTCGACGCAGTCCATCGGCAGCTGCACCGGCGTCGCCTGCGCCAGCATCTCGGCGGCCAGCCCCGCGACCTCCTGCGGCGCCTCGCCCTTGGCCCGGAGCGCCACGGTGAAGCCGGCCACCTGGGCCGGCGTCGCCTCGCCGGTCATGACCTCGCGCATCGCCCAACGGGTGTCTTCGGCGGTGAGGTCCTGACCGGCGAGCAGGCGGTTCAGCAGCCCCGGCCACGTGGGGGCGGACGAGGACGTCACCGGCGGGCCACGGACCGTCCCGCGCGAGCGCGCAGGAGGTCGGCCACCACCCCGGGCGCCACCAGCGGGTCGACCGGCAGGGCCAGCGTCGCCTCTGCGCGCGACCAGTGCGCTAGCCAGCGGTCGGGCTGCCGGGCGACGAGCAGGCAGACGGCCGGCCGGTCGGCGACCTCCATCTCCAGCTGCCGGGCGAGGGCCATGCCCCCGGCGGGCTGGGCCTCGCCGTCGAGGATGCACAGGTCGATCCCTCCGGCGTCGACCGCGGCGACCACCTCGTCGCCGGTCACGCACTCCAGCCAGGTCAGCGGACCCACGTCAGCGGCGGGCCGCCGGCCGACCGCTGCGCGGACCGCGTCGCGCACCTCCGGACGGTGGCTGTAGACGAGCACGGTGGCCGGGGCGGCGGGCTTCTCGGCAGCACTCACGCCGCCGAGCCTAGTGCCCGGAGACGTCTGCGCAGGCCCGGCCGGTGAGTCGGTATCGAGCTGGTCACATTGGCGCCACGCCGTCACCACCCGCAGTCGTGACGGGGTCCTGCCGATGCCATGATGACCCCCGTGACAACGGCCCCCGTCGCGAGCAGCACCTTCGACACCTCGCGGGTGCACTCCCTGACCCGACCGAACATGGTCAGCGTCGGCACGATCATCTGGCTCGCCAGCGAGCTGATGTTCTTCGCCGGCCTGTTCGCCATGTACTTCACCGCCCGAGCACGGGCCGGCGCCGAGAGCGGCTGGCCGCCCGAGCCCACGGAGCTCAACGTCCCGTACGCGCTCGTGATCACGCTGATCCTGGTCAGCTCGTCGGTCACCTGCCAGTTCGGTGTGTTCGCGGCCGAGGAGGGCAACGTCTACGGGCTGCGCCGGTGGTTCACGATCACCTTCGCCCTGGGGCTCGTCTTCGTGCTCGGGCAGGCGTACGAGTACTACGAGCTGGTGCACCACGGCACGACGATCTCGTCGTCCACCTACGGCTCGGTCTTCTACCTCACGACCGGCTTCCACGGCCTGCACGTCATCGGCGGACTGATCGCCTTCGTGTTCGTCCTCATCCGGTCCACCATGGGCCGTTTCACGCCCGCCCAGGCGACCTCCGCCATCGTGGTCTCGTACTACTGGCACTTCGTCGACGTGGTGTGGATCGCCTTGTTCGCCACGATCTACTTCATCCGATAGGGAACCGGTGTCCACCACGAACCCTCACCCCGACGCCCCGCTCGCCGACGCCGCGAGCCCGGACCAGCGGGCCCGCGCGCGACGGAGGTCCAAGCACCGCCGTCGTCTCGCCAACGTCGCCGGCCTGATGGCCTCGCTGATCCTCACCGGGGCGCTGTACTCGGTGTTCGCGCCGGCGCAGGCCGCTCCGGCCGGCACGCAGACCGAGTCGGCGGCCGAGGCGGCCGGGCGCGAGCTGTACGAGCGCAGCTGCATCTCCTGCCACGGCTCGAACCTCGAAGGCGTGCCCAACCGCGGCCCGTCGCTGATCGGCGTCGGTGAGGCCTCGGTCTACTTCCAGGTGCACACCGGGCGCATGCCGCTGGTGCGCCAGGAGGCCCAGGCGCCGGACAAGCCCGTGGTGTTCTCCGACGAGGAGATCGACCAGCTGATGGCCTACGTGCAGGCCAACGGCGGCGGGCCGACGCTGCCCTCCGGAGACCTGCGCAACGGGGACCTCGCCATGGGCGGTGAGCTGTTCCGGCTCAACTGCGCGTCCTGCCACAACTTCGTCGGCGAGGGCGGCGCCCTCTCCTCGGGGAAGTACGCCCCGAGCCTGCACGACGCGACCGACCTGGAGATCTACACGGCGATGCTGACCGGCCCGGAGAACATGCCGGTGTTCGGGGACAACCAGCTGTCGCCGGAGGAGAAGCGCTCGATCATCGCCTACGTCCAGACCATCACGAACATGGCCGACCCGGGCGGCGCGGGCGTCGGCCGGCTGGGGCCGGCCGCCGAGGGCGTGGTCATCTGGGTCGTCGGCGTCAGTGCCCTGATGTTGGGCATCTTCTGGATGGGGAGCAAGGCGTGAGCACGCGCGACACCCGCCCCGGCTCGGCCGGCGGCGCGGACACCGAAGGGCCGCTGCACGGCGGCCCGGACGACGACTACACCCCCGAGCAGCTCGCGGCGATGAGCCGTGAGGAGCTCGACCTGCTCGGCGCGCGGTACGACGGCGTGGAGATCCTCCACGTCGACCCGGGCCCGGAACCGGGGTCCGCCATGGAGCGGCGGGCGGTGCGCCAGGTCGGCTGGACGTTCGCACTCGCCGGGGTCTTCGCCTTCCTGTTCCTCGTGGTGTACGTCGGCTCCGGCTGGTTCCTCCCCGAGTGGTCCTGGGCCGAGGAGGGGAGCACCTGGAGTGCCCTGTTCACCCCGCTCCTGGGCCTGTGCATGGGGCTGTCCCTGACGCTGGTGGGCGTGGGCCTGGTCCTCTACACCAAGAAGCTGCTCCCCCACGAGACCGCCGTCCAGGACAAGCACGACGGCTCGCACTTCGATCGGGTCACGACCGGCGCCACGCTGGTCGGCGGGTACCACAACAGCGGGCTTCCCCGGCGCAAGCTGATCACCCGGTCGCTCGGCTTCATGGGCGCCGGCGTCGGCGTCATGCTGCTGGCGCCGCTCGGCGGGCTGATCAACAACCCGAGCACCGGGAACGTGCTCGGGCGCACCGCGTGGGCCGAGGGCGTCCGCCTGGTCCGTTACGACGGCAGTCCGGTCCGGCCCGGCGACCAGGAACCCGGCTCGCTGGAGACGGTCTTCCCGGCCGTCCCCGGCGGCAACCGGCAGACCGATGCGCCCACCATGCTCATCCGGCTGCGCCCCGAGCAGATCCAGTCGCTGCGCCCGCGCGAGGGGCACGCCGACTACGGCTACGGCGACTACGTCGCCTACTCCAAGATCTGCACGCACGCCGGCTGCCCGGTGTCGCTCTACGAGCAGGAGACCAGCCGCATCCTGTGCCCCTGCCACCAGTCGATGTTCGACGTGACGCAGGGCGCCAAGCCGGTCTTCGGCCCGGCCACCCGCTCACTGCCGCAACTGCCCATCACCGTGGACGACGAAGGATTCTTCGTCGCCCGCAGTGACTACCCTGAGGCCGTCGGCCCCACGTACTGGAACCGGGAGCGCATCTGATGGCAGCTCGCACCGCCACGGCGCCGGGGGCCCCGACGACGCGGCTCGGCAAGGCCGCGCTCGAGTTCGACGACCGCATGATCGTCGCCGGACCCGTCCGGCGGACCCTCAACAAGGTCTTCCCCGACCACTGGTCCTTCCTCCTCGGCGAGATCGCGCTCTACTGCTTCATCATCCTGCTGCTGTCGGGCACGTACCTGACCTTCTTCTTCCAGGCCTCGATGACCGAGGTCACCTACGACGGGTCCTACGACCCGCTGCGTGGGCTCGACATGTCGATCGCCTACGCGTCCGCCCTCGACCTGTCCTTCGACGTCCGCGGCGGCCTGTTCATGCGCCAGCTGCACCACTGGGCCGCACTGCTGTTCGTGGCGGCGATCGTGGTGCACCTGCTGCGCATCTTCTTCACCGGCGCCTTCCGCCGCCCGCGGGAGAGCAACTGGCTCATCGGCGTCGTGATCCTGATCCTGGCGCTGCTCGAGGGCTTCTCGGGCTACTCCCTGCCCGACGACCTGCTCTCCGGCACCGGTCTGCGGATCATGTCGGCGATCATCCTGGCCATCCCGGTCGTGGGCACCTGGGTGCACTGGGCGGTCTTCGGCGGGGACTACATCGGTGAGCTGATCATCGGCCGGCTCTACATCGCGCACGTCCTGCTGATCCCGGCGATCCTGCTGGCGCTCATCGCCGTGCACCTGCTGGTCCTCGTCAAGCAGAAGCACACGCAGTTCCCCGGACCGGGGCGAACCGAGCACAACGTCGTGGGCAACCGCCTCTTCCCCACCTTCGCGGGCAAGGCGACCGGCCTGCTGTTCGTGGTGTTCGGGGTCTGCGCGGCCCTCGGTGGCCTGGCCCAGATCAACCCGATCTGGCTGTGGGGCCCGTACAACCCGGCGCAGGTCTCGGCCGCGTCGCAGCCCGACTGGTACATCATGTGGCTGGACGGCTCCAGCCGACTGTTCCCCGCATGGGACCTGAACCTGCCGGGTGACTACACGATCCCGGCGCTGTTCTGGCCGACGGCGGTTCTGCCCGGCATCATCTTCATGCTGCTGCTCTTCTACCCGATGATCGAGCGCAAGCTGACGGGTGACACCGCATCGCACCACCTGCTCCAGCGGCCCCGCGACGTGCCCGTGCGGACGTCGCTGGGCATGATGTCGATCGCGTTCTACGTGATCCTTCTGCTCTCGGGCGGGAACGACGTCATCGCCGACAAGTTCAACATCAGCCTCAACGCGATGACGTGGGCGGGCCGGATCGGCCTGGTCCTCCTGCCGCCGATCGTCTACGTGATCACCTACCGCATCTGCCTGGGTCTGCAGCAGCACGACCGCGAGGTGCTCGAGCACGGCATCGAGACCGGTGTCATCCGGCGACTGCCGCACGGCGAGTTCATCGAGGTGCACCAGCCGATCGGCCCGGTGGATGACCACGGCCACGGGCAGCTCGCCTACGGCGGTGCTCCGGTACCGAAGAAGATGAACCAGGTCGGTGCGGCACGGCGCGCGGTCCGCGGTTTCTTCTCCCCCGTGGAGGAGCCGACGACGGTCGAGATCGAGCAGCGCGGCGAGGGCCGCGGGCTCTCGGCCAGCGAGTCGGACCGGGAGCTGACGACCTCGGGACGCCCGTCCGAGGGTGGGCGCCCGTCCGACGGCGGCCGCCCGCAGGACCCGCGCGACTGATCAGCGTCTGACAGTAGGGCCCCGGTGGAATCTCCACCGGGGCCCTTCTGCATCTGCTGACCGGGAGGGGCGCGACCTGGCAGCCGACTGCCGACCCGCAGCCGGCGCGGGGACGACCACCCGAGGTCACCCGCGCCCGACGATCGCCCCGTGCCACTCCCCGGGCCACTCCTCGGGCGCCGGCACCGGCCCTGCGTGGCCTCGGGCTTCCCAGCACTCCCCCGCAGCCCGTCAGCGACCAACCGGGCGCTCCGGGTACTCCGCTGCCGGACGGGTGCAGCGGACCGGGCCAGGCCCCGCCACGCCCTGTCGACGCGTCGGCGTCCGGCGGTGCCTCGGCCGATCACCGCCCGGCTGGCAGGCGGCCGGGCGCACCGCTAGCGGCAGCCAGGCCCCAGCACGCCCACGGCCGCCAGCTGGCACGGCCCCGGCCGAGAGGGTGCGGGCCGACGAGCCGGATCGGGGGGCCCTGCGACGCGTCCGCCGCTCCGAGGGGCCACCGCACGGAGGTGCTGGGACCTCGCGAACACACCACACCCGCTGCCCCCCCCCCCCCGGCTCGGCAACCCTCGACGGCCCCGGTACCCGGCGGCCGGGGCGCAGGTGATCCCCGGGCAGGCGTCCGTGGCGGCCGCTCCAGCCGTCCAGCTGGCCGAACGGCACCGGGGAACCACTGTGCGCCGTCCGCACCGCACCCCTGGACGACGAAGGCCCCCTCCACCCGCTGCGGGTGGAGGGGGCCTTGGTGGTGGGGAGAGGTCTCAGCTCTGCTGCGCGTTCTGACCCACGTAGTACTCGAACAACAGGCCGCCGACGGCGAGCAGCAGCGCGATGGTGGCCAGCAGGATCAGCCAGATGTACCAGAACGCGATGCCCAGACCCATCAGGCCGGCGCACAGCGCCAGCGTGAAGGGCCAGTAGCTGGCGGGGCTGAAGAAGCCCAGCTCACCGGCGCCGTCGGCGATCTCGGCGTCCTTGCGGTCCTCGGGACGGGCGTCGATCCGGCGGGAGACGAACCAGAAGAAGCCACCGATGAGCAGCGTGAGCCCACCCGAGAGCGCGAGCGCCGTGGTGCCGATGGGCTCACGCGCCCAGAAGCCGTAGACGACCGCGGTGACGAAGCAGAACACCGCGAGCAGATTGAAGATCAGTGCCTCGACCTTCACGGCCGCGCCTCCTCGTACGTGTGTGGGGTCCGGTTACCGGATGCGAGGACCTCAGCCACCGGTCTGCAGCTGTTCCTCGGTCTTGTCCAGCACCAGGTCCAGCGGAGTCGTGGTGCCGGCCACGCCGGACTGGCCGATCTCCTCGAGCGCCTCGTAGGTGCCCAGGCCGGACTCGCGGGCGGCCAGGTAGGCGTCGTAGTCGTCGCCGGAGACCGCGCGGACCTCGAAGTTCATGTAGGCGTGGTAGGTGCCGCACAGCTCGGCGCAGCGGCCGACGTAGGCGCCCTCCTCGCGGACGGTCACCTCGAAGACGTTGTCCCGGCCGTTCTCGTTGCCCGGGATCACGTCGAGCTTGAAGAGGAACTCCGGCACCCAGAAGGAGTGGATGACGTCGGCGGAGGCCAGCTCGAACCGGACGGTGCGGTCGGTCGGCACGACGAGGATGGGGATCTCCGTGCTCGTGCCCACCGTGTCGACCGGCTCGCCGTCGGGGCCCGCCGTCTCGGGGTAGACGAACTGCCAGTTCCACTTGAAGGCGTTGACGGCGATGACCTCGTCGGGGTCCTCGCTGCGCTCCATCACCCGGTTCTGCGTGGTGATGGTGAAGAAGAAGAGGCCGGCGATGACGAGGAAGGGGAAGATCGTGTAGACGATCTCCAGCGGCAGGTTGTACGCCGTCTGGCGCGGCAGCTCGTCGCTGTTCTTGCGGTAGCGGATCACCGTGTAGGCGATGAGCGCCCACACGATCAGCCCGATGATCAGGGCGACCCAGGTGGACCCGATCCACAGCTCCCGCATCGCCTCGGCTTCGTCGGTGACGCCCTCCGGCCAGCCCCACCGGATGAAGTTGCGTTCCCACCATGCGCTGTCGCCGAGCTCGCATCCGGTGAGGGTCAGCACCCCCAGGAGACCGAGCGCGGCCAGCCGCGCGAGCCTGCTGCCTCGAGCCACTGCTCGCTGCCTCCTCGTCCTCCGCCCGACGTCCGGGCGGTCTCTCCAGCGGGTCCTCCACCGGTCCTCGGCAGAGTGCAACCACGCCGGACTCAGTGTGGGCCGAGACTAGCCGACCCGCCTCAGCGGCCGACCACCGGAGACGGTCCGGCGGGTCGCGGGCCCGCTCCCCGCTGGGCGCGCGGCACCCCCGGCCGCCACAGCGGCCCGTCCGCGGCTTCACCCCCCCCGGCCGCCGCCCATCAGCCGCCCTCGCCCGGCGGGACGCGCCGGTGCGGGCGGACCGGCCGCGCCTGGGTGGCGGTTAGAGTCGGTGCCGTGTTCTCCCGGCTGCTGACCCCGAAATGGGTGCTCCTGCACCTGCTCGTGGTCGCCCTGTTCGTCGCCACCTTCTTCCTCGGCTACTGGCAGCTCTCCAAGGCCGAGGCCGGCGGCGGCGCCGTCAACTGGAGCTACGCCCTCCAGTGGCCGCTGTACGGCTTCATGGGGCTGTGGTTCTACGTGCGGATGGTGCGTATCGAGCTCCACCGCGATCCGGACGACGACCAACCGGGCAACGCGGTCGTGCTCTACCAGCGCCCGCGCATCGACACCAGCGGTGACCCCGAGCTCGCCGCCTACAACGCCTACCTCGCCGAGCTCAACGAGCGGGCCCTCGGACAACGGAGCAGCAATGGCCGCTGAACGGACCGCCACGCCGACCGGGCGGGGGGACGACCGCAGCATCGGAGCGGCGCTGCAGCGCTACCGGGCCATGGCCTGGGTGGTGGGCGTGCTGCTCATCCTGCTGATCTTCGTGGCGGTGCCGCTCAACCACCTCGCCCGCATCCCGGAGCCGTCGGCGGTGCTCGGCACTGCGCACGGTTTCCTGTACGGGCTCTTCTTCCTGGCCACCGTCGACCTGGCGATCCGTGCCCGCTGGACGTTCAAGGGCACCGTGCTCACGCTGGTCGCCGGCACCGTGCCGGTGCTGTCGTTCTTCGCCGAGCGGAAGGCGACCGCGAAGACCCGCGCCGGCGAGCGCGTCTGACCTGGCCACCCCTCCCCCGACCCCCGGAGTCCCGCGCCCCATGTGTGGCCTGCTCGCCTACTTCTCCACCGACGCCCCCCGCGTGACCGACGACGTCGTCGCCGACGTCCGTGGCGCCCTGCACTGTCTGCGCCACCGCGGCCCGGACGAGAACGAGGTCTGGCACGACGACCGCGTCGTCTACGGGTTCAACCGCCTGTCGTTCATCGACATCGAGCACAGCCACCAGCCGATGCCCTACGCCGACGGCCGGTACCGCATTGTCTTCAACGGCGAGATCTACAACTACCTCGAGCTGCGCGAGGAGCTGGCCGCGGCGGGCGCCACCTTCGCCACGGAGGGCGACACCGAGGCGATCGTGGCCGGGTTCCACCTCTGGGGACAGGACGTCGTCACCCGGCTGCGCGGGATGTTCTCGTTCGTGATCTGGGACAGCCAGACCCGCACCGTGTTCGGCGCGCGCGACCCCTTCGGCATCAAGCCGTTGTTCACCACCCGCCTCGCCGACGGGGCCATCGCCTTCTCCTCCGAGAAGAAGGCGCTGCTGGAGCTCCTCGGCGGCAGCGTCGCCGCCGGGGGTGTGGACGGTGCGTCCCTGCAGCACTACCTGACGCTGCAGTACGTCCCCGAGCCCGCGACCCTGCACCGGGGGATCCGGCGGATCGAGAGCGGCACCAGTTTCACCGTCGCCGACGGCGAGCTCACCACGCAGCGGTACTTCCACCCGGACTTCCCGCTCCGGCCGGTGGCGAAGGACGAGCAGCAGGCGCTGTACGACCGGATCGCCGAGGTCCTCGACGACTCCGTCCGCGTGCACATGCGGGCCGACGTCACCGTCGGCTCGTTCCTCTCCGGTGGCATCGACTCCACCGCGATCGCGGCGCTGGCCAAGCGCTACAACCCCGACTTGAGGACGTTCACCGTCGGCTTCGAGCGCGAGGGCTTCTCCGAGATCGACGTCGCCGCCGAGTCCGCGGCCGCGATCGGGGTGGAGCACATCACCACGGTCGTCACGGCGCAGGAGTTCGCCGAGTCGATCCCCCTGGTGGTCTGGTACCTCGACGACCCGGTCGCCGACCCGGCGCTCGTGCCGCTGTACTTCGTCGCCCGCGAGGCGCGCAAGCACGTCAAGGTGGTGCTCTCGGGCGAGGGGGCGGACGAGCTGTTCGGCGGCTACAACATCTACCGGGAGCCGCTGTCCCTGGCCGCCTTCGACCGGCTGCCGCGAGGTCTCCGCCGTGCCCTCGGCACGCTGTCGACGAAGCTGCCCGACGGGATGCGGGGCAAGGACCTGCTGCGGCGCGGCTCGATCCCGCTGGAGCAGCGCTACTACGGCAACGCGCGGATCTTCCGGGACGAGGAGCTGACCTTCCTCGAGAAGCGCGACCCGGACCTCTCGCACGTCGCGGTCACCCGGGAGCTGTACGAGCGCACCCGCACCGCCGGCTACGACGACGTCACCGCGATGCAGTACGTCGACCTCTTCACCTGGCTGCGCGGCGACATCCTGGTCAAGGCCGACAAGATGACCATGGCCAACTCGCTGGAGCTGCGCGTCCCGTTCCTCGACCCCGAGGTCTTCCGGGTGGCCTCGACCATCCCGGTGGACCAGCGGGTCACCAAGGAGACGACGAAGTACGCCCTGCGGCGTGCGCTGGAGCAGATCGTGCCGCCGCACGTGCTGCACCGCCGCAAGCTCGGCTTCCCGGTCCCCACCCGCCACTGGCTGGCCGAGGACCTGCACGACTGGGCCCGGCAGATCATCGAGGACAGCCAGACCGACGAGTGGCTGGACAAGCAGCAGGTCCTGGCCATGCTCACCGCCCACCGGCAGAACCAGCGCGCCGGCTCACCGGTCGACCACTCCCGCAAGCTGTGGACCCTGCTGGTCTTCATGGTCTGGCACGGCATCTTCGTCGAGGAGCGGATCACGCCCGAGATCCCGGAGACGGTCTACCCCGTCCGGCTCTGACACCGCGATCCTCGCCGATCGCACCGCGGCCACGTGCCGTCCCCCGACCACGTGGAGCCGTTTCGTCACTCCCGCGCGGACACTCCAGGCCTCCCCTCGTCATGACCGGTCCCCGCGAACACCACGAGGCCCGGTTCCCCAGAAGGGGAACCGGGCCTCGTACGGCCCCTCTGCGCCGCCGCGAGCGGCGGGGCAGAGGGGTCCTTCGTCAGTTGAAGGAGTCGCCGCACGCGCAGGAGCCCTGCGCGTTGGGGTTGTCGATGGTGAAGCCCTGCTTCTCGATGGTGTCGACGAAGTCGATGACCGCGCCGCCGAGGTAGGGACCGCTCATCCGGTCGACGATGACCTCGACGCCGTCGAAGTCGTAGGTCTGGTCACCGTCGAGGAACCGCTCGTCGAAGAAGAGCTGGTACCGCAGGCCGGAGCAGCCACCGGGCTGGACGGCGATGCGCAGCCGGAGGTCGTCGCGGCCCTCCTGGTCCAGCAGTGCCTTGACCTTGGCTGCCGCCGCGTCGCTGAGCACGACGCCGGTGGCCGTGGTGTCCTGCACCGTCATATTTCTGTCCTCTCCCTCCGGGGTGTCCGCGTAGGCGCGTCCTGCCGCGGACGAACGCCGTCGGAACGGCTCCGCTTCCCGTGCGCACCCACTGTACGGCTCCGAGCGCGACGTCCGGGGCTCCGTTGCTCACACACGTAGACTTCCGGGCCGTGAAGCTCCGCCTGCCCGGCCGCCGTGACCATGCCGAGACGACCACCGCCGCGCCCGGCGACGACGGCGAGCTGACCGGGCAGCTGGTGAAGGCCGGCGGCAAGGGCCGGCCGACGCCGAAGCGCAACGAGGCGCAGGGCCGGCGGCAGGGCCCTCCCCCGCCGCCGCCCACCACCCGCAAGGAGGCCTACAAGCGCATGCGGGAGCAGCAGGCGCTGCGCCGCGCAGAGGCCCGCCAGGGCATCGCCCGCGGTGAGACGGAGTACCTGCCCGCCCGCGACCGCGGCCCGGAGCGCAAGCTGGTGCGCGACCTCGTCGACAGCCGCCGCAACATCGGCAGCTTCTTCCTGGCCATCGCCGCCCTGGCCCTCATCGGCACCTTCGTGCCCAGCATGGCGGTGAAGAGCTACACGAGTTTCCTGCTGCTCGGTTTCTTCCTGCTGCTGATCATGGACTCGGTGGTGCTCGGGCGGAAGATCAAGCGCACCGTCCGCGAGCGGTTCCCCGACGGGGACCACAAGATGAAGGGCCTGGTCTGGTACGGCATCAGCCGGTCGACCATGATCCGCCGGTGGCGCTTCCCCAAGCCCGAGGTCCCGCTGGGCGCCGAGGTCTGAAAGAGGACCCCCTCCTCCCCACCCCTCGCACGCTCGGGGTGGCCCCTGGAGGGGGCCATCGGGCGGTGGTCGGGCGCGGCGCCTAACGTCGCGGTCCGTGGAATTCAGACGCCTCGGCCGCTCCGGCCTGACCATCTCCGAGATCGCGTACGGCAACTGGCTGACCCACGGCGGGCAGGTGGAGGAGGACGCCGCGCACGCCTGCGTCCGGGCCGCCCTGGACGCCGGGATCACGACGTTCGACACCGCCGACGTCTACGCCGGCACCCGCGCCGAGACCGTCCTCGGGACGGCGCTCGCCGGCCACCGCCGGGAGTCGATCGAGCTCTTCACCAAGGTCTACTGGCCCACCGGTCCCGGCCGCAACGACCGCGGGCTGGGTCGCAAGCACGTCATCGAGAGCTGCCACGCCTCGCTGCGGCGGCTGCAGACCGATTACGTCGACCTGTACCAGGCCCACCGCTACGACCCGACGGTGCCGCTCGAGGAGACGATGACCGCCTTCGCCGACCTGGTCCGGTCGGGCAAGGCCCTCTACATCGGCGTCTCCGAGTGGAACGCCGAGCAGATCGCGTCCGGCGCAGCGCTGGCCCGCGAACTCGGCATCCAGCTGATCAGCAACCAGCCGCAGTACTCGATGCTCTGGCGGGTCATCGAGGCCGAGGTGGTGCCGACGTCGGAGAAGGAAGGGCTCTCCCAGATCGTCTGGTCGCCGCTGGCGCAGGGCATCCTCACCGGCAAGTACCGGCCGGGCGAGCAGCCGCCGGCCGACAGCCGGGCCGGTCACGCCGAGGCCGGGCGGTCGATGCAGGGGTTCATGACCGACGACATCCTCGGCCGGGTGCAGCAGCTGCGGCCGATCGCCGAGGACCTCGGGCTGTCGATGGCCCAGCTGGCGCTGGCCTGGGTGCTGCAGAACGGCAACGTCGCCGCCGCCATCATCGGCGCGACGCGCCCGGAGCAGGTGCACGACAACGTCAAGGCCGCCGGCGTCCGCCTGGATGACGAGGTCATGGCCAGGATCGACGAGGTCCTCGGGGACGTCGTGGAACGGGACCCCGCCAAGACCGCCCGCGGCTGAGGAGGCCGCACCACCTGACCCTCCACCTCACGTGGAGGGTCAGGTGGCGGCGAGCCCCATCGGTCCGTAGACCTTCTCGTCGCCGTCGAAGAGGGTCACCGTGGCCACCCCGCGGTCGAGCAGCTCCCGCCAGTTCTCCCCCAGCCACGACTCCGCGTCGCCCTGGTTGTCGGCCGCCGGCACCTCCACCCCCACCGCCGCGGGGTCGAGAGGGGATCCAGCGGGGTCCTCGAGACGCCAGTGCCAGCTCATGCAGGCAGGTTAGTGGCGAGGGCCACGCCGGGCGCATCGTTCCCCGGCTGTGATCACGGCGCCGGTTACGGGCCCGCCGCCGGGGGCATGGACCTGCATCGACCCCGCCCACCCGGAGGACCGATGAGCACACCCCGCCCCGACCCCACGGCCGGCGCGACCCGCGCGGCCGTGGACGCCGAGCCCCAGAACGCATCCACCGGTGAGTTGATCGGCCGGCTGACCGAGCAGATCAGCCGCCTGGTCCGGGACGAGGCCCGCCTCGCCCAGGTGGAGATGACCCAGAAGGCGAAGAGACTGGGCGTCGGCGCCGGCCTCTTCGGGGCCGCCGGCCTCGTCGCCTTCTTCGGGCTGGCCGCCCTCATCACGACCGCCATCCTCGCCCTGGCGCTGATCATGCCCGCCTGGCTGGCCGCGCTGATCGTCACCCTGGTCCTCTTCGCCATCGCGGGCGTCCTCGCCCTCGTGGGCAAGAAGGACGTCCAGAAGGGATCCCCGCCGGTGCCCACGGAAGCCATCTCCAGCGTCCAGGCCGACATCACGACCGTGAAGGAGAGTGCACGCCGGTGAGCACGCCCAGCGGGTCGCGACCCGACGACGCACAGTCCAGCAACGGGCCGACGCAGCCCGACGAGATCCGGGCCGACATCGAGGCGACCCGCGAGCAGCTCGGCCGCACGGTCGACGAGCTCAGCCAGCGCCTCGACGTGCCCGCCCGCGCCAAGGAGGGCGCCGCCCGGGCCAAGGACACCGCCGTCGAGACCTACCGCGAGAGCCCCCCGGCGTTCGCCGGCGCCGGCGCGGCGCTCGCCGGTCTGGTGGGTCTAGTGCTGTGGCGTCGGCGGCGCGCGCGGCGACGGGCCAGCACCGAGGAGCTCCTGGTCGGTGCGCGCGTGGGCCGCAGGCGTGAGGCCAAGCGGGCGCGCCGGGAACTGGCCGCCCGGCGTGCCGCCGCGCGGAAGGCTGCCAAGCGGGCCGAGAAGCAGGCCCGTCGGGATGCGAGGAGGAAGCGTTGAGCAAGGGAGCCAAGCTCGCCTACCGGCCGATCGGCCTGGCGGCGGGTATCGCGGCCGGTGCCGTGTCGGGTGCGGTCTTCAAGCAGGTGTGGAAGCGCATCAGCGGCGAGGACGACGCACCGGACGCGCTGCAGGGCGAGTACCCGATGTGGGAGATCGTCGTCTCGGCCGCGCTCCAGGGCGCGATCTTCGCGGCCACCAAGGCGACCATCGACCGCCTGGGGGCGCAGGGCTTCACCAAGCTCACCGGGGCGTGGCCGGGCGACTGACCCGGCGCGGTGGCCGGGCACCGCACCCGGCCACCGCCGACCCCACCACCCCGCGGCCGGTCGCCGGCCCAGCACCAGGGAGAGCTCATGACCGGCACCCGGCCACGGGAGAGCGCCGTCGACCGGATCCGCCAGCGGGTCGAGGAGAAGGCGGCCCGACGCGCGGCAGCGGCGAGATCCGCAGCCGGCGGCACGCAGTCCGGAGACCCCGATCGGCTCCCGCCGGACGCGCCCGCGCCCGAGCAGCTGCCGGGCATCCGGGCCGCGAACCCGCTGCAGATCCCGGCCGGCGGCTGGAAGCAGGTGCTCAAGCGCGCCTGGGCGGAGAACAACGCCGACAACATGCCGATCATCGCCGGCGGGGTGGCGTTCTTCGGCTTCCTGTCGATCTTCCCGGCGCTCCTGGCGCTGATCTCCATCTACGGCCTGGTCGTCTCCCGCGAGCAGGCCGCCGCCCAGGTCCAGGAGTTGACCACCGGGCTCCCCGAGGACGCCCGTGCGCTCATCGAGGCCCAGGTCGCCAACATCACCGACGCCGGTGGCGCGCTCACCTGGGGCCTCGTCCTGTCGATCCTCGCCGCGCTCTGGACCGCCTCCGGCGGCGTGAACAACCTGGTCAAGGCGGTGAACATCGCCTACGACGAGGTCGAGACCCGCAACTTCCTGAAGCTCCGCGCGCTCTCGCTGGCCCTGACCCTCGGTGCGATCGTCTTCGTCGTCCTGACCATCGGCCTGGTCGCCGTCGTCCCGTTCGTGCTGGACGCGCTGCCGCTGGGCGGGGTCGCGAGCGTGCTCGCCCAGATCGCCCGTTGGGTCCTGCTGCTGCTCGTCGTCAGCGGATCGCTGGCCGTCCTCTACCGGGTCGCCCCCGACCGGGACGCGCCGCGGCTGCGGTGGGTGAGCCTCGGCTCGGTCGTCGTCACCCTGGTGTGGGCGGTGGTGAGCCTGGGCTTCAGCTTCTACGTCAACAACTTCGGCTCCTACAACGAGACCTACGGCGCGATCGCCGGCGTCATCGTCCTGATGCTGTGGCTGTACCTGACCTGCTACCTGGTCCTCCTCGGCGCGGAGATCAACTCCGAGGCCGAGCACCAGACCGGGATGGACACCACCGACGGCGAGCCGCTGCCGATGGGTGAGCGGGACGCCGTGAAGGCCGACACCCTGCCGGCCAAGGCGGAGCCGGAGAAGGGCGACAGCGACCCCACCCGCAAGAACGCGCCCTAGCGAGCGGTCCCGCTCAGCGCACGTGCGAGGGCACGAAGGGCGGGCGCACGACCTCGACGGCTTCCCGACGACCCCGGACGTCGACGGCGAGCCGGTCGCCCTCGACCACACCGGCGGCGGTGTCCAGCAGCGCCAGCCCGATGCCCGTCCGCAGCGTCGGCGAGAAGGTCCCACTGGTCACCTCGCCCACGCGGGCGTCGTCGGCGCCGAGCACCGCCATGCCCGGGCGCGGGATCCCGCGCCCGGTCGCCTTCAGGCCCCAGAGCAGCCGGGCCGGGCCCGCCTCCTTCTCGGCCAGCAGGGCCGCGCGCCCCCAGAATGCCGGCTTGCGCCAGCCGACGGCCCAGCCGGCGCGGGCCTGGACGGGGCTGATGTCGCGGGAGAGCTCGTGCCCGTGCAGCGGGTATCCCATCTCGGTCCGCAGCGTGTCCCGCGCACCGAGCCCGCACGGCCGGATGCCGAGGTCCTGCCCCGCCTCCAGCAGGGCGTCCCACATCTCCCCCGCCCGGTCGGCGCCGACGAGGAGCTCGTAGCCGTGCTCGCCGGTGTAGCCGGTGCGGCACACGGTCACCTCGGCGCCGGCCCCCCCGGTGCCCGTCACGAACGACATGTAGCCGATCTCGCCCGGGACGCCGAGCAGCTCCAGCACCTGCAGCGACCGCGGGCCCTGCACGGCCAGGACGGCGACCTCGGTGTGCCGGTCCGCCACCGCGACGCCCGCCGGAGCGATGTCGGCGAGCCGGCCGAGCACCTCGGCGGCGTTCGCCGCGTTGGGCACCAGCAGGACGTCGTCCGGCCCGTGCAGGTAGACGATCAGGTCGTCCACCACTCCCCCGGCGCCGGCCTCGCCGTCGGGCACGCAGCACATCGTGTACTGCGCCTGGCCAGGCCCGATGCGGGACAGGTCGTTGGTCAGGCAGGAGTCGACGAACGCGGCGGCGCCCGGCCCGCGGACCGTGCCGGTGCCCAGGTGGGAGACGTCGAACAGCCCCACGCCCTCCCGGACGGCGGCGTGCTCGGCGAGAACACCCCCGCCGGCGTACTCGATCGGCATCGACCAGCCGCTGAAGTCGGCGAGCTTGGCTCCGGCGGCGACGTGCCGGTCGTGGAGGGGCGAGGTCAGCGGGGTCACGGGAGGGACGCTAGCGCGGCCCCGCATGGTGGCGTGCTGGAACGGCCCCGTCGCAGGAACCCGGCGCGAGCCCGGCGACGTGCTGGAACGGCCCCGTCGCAGGAACCCGGCGCGAGCCCGGCGACGTGCTGGAACGGCCCCGTCGCAGGAACCCGGCGCGGGCGGAGCGAGTGCTGGGGGGCGACGGGGTCCTTCTAGGATCGATGGGTGCCGCCGACGATCTCCGCCACCGACCACCCGCTCGAGAAGCTGACCGGCGACGCCGTCGTCGTCGCCGTCGGCAAGGGGCCCGACGGGCCGCTCCCGACACCCGGCGCGGAGGCGCTCGACCGCCTGCTCGGCGGCCGCCTGCTCCCCGCGCTGACCGACCTGGGCGCCCGCGGCGCCGAGGACGAGGTGACCCGCCTGCCCTCGTTCGGCCAGGGGCCCTTCCCGGTCGTCGCCGTCGTGGGCCTGGGCGCGCCCGAGCCGTCCGGCGGCTACCGCGCCGAGGCCGTGCGCCGGGCCGCCGGTGCGGCCAGCCGCGCGCTGCGCGGCCGGCGCTCGGTGGTGAGCCTCCTGGCCGCCGTGGGCGGGACGCCCGACGCCGAGCGGCTGCACGCCGTCGGCGAGGGGTCCCTGCTGGGTGCGTACGAGTTCACCGCCTACAAGTCGCAGCTGCCCGCCGACCGCCCGGCCCCGCCGAGCGAGTTCACCATCGTCGTGCCCGGCGCCGGTGCCGCCGAGGCGGCCCTGCGCCGCGTCCGCGCCGTCGCCGACGCCGTCGCCCTCGTGCGCGACCTGGTGAACACCCCGCCGAACGACCTGTACCCGGCCGAGCTGGCCGCCCGCGGTGCCGCCGCCGGCGAGAAGCTCGGGCTCACGGCGGAGATCCTCGACGAGGACGCACTGGCGGCCGGCGGGTACGGCGGCATCCTCGCCGTCGGGGGCGGGTCCACCCGCAAGCCGCGCCTGCTGCGCCTGGCCTACGCCGGCGCGGGCGCGCGCAAGAAGGTCGCGCTGGTGGGCAAGGGCATCACCTTCGACAGCGGCGGCATCTCGATCAAGCCCGCCGCGAAGATGGAGGACATGAAGAGCGACATGGCCGGCGCCGCGGCCGTGATCGCCACCGTGTGCCTCGTGGCACAGCTGGGGCTGCCGGTCGAGGTCGTCGCGACCGTGCCGATGGCGGAGAACCTGCCCAGCGGCACGGCCTACCGCCCGGCCGACGTGATCACCTTCCGCAACGGCAAGAAGGCCGAGATCACCAACACCGACGCCGAGGGGCGGGTCGTGCTGGCCGACGCGATCGCCCGCGCGGCCGAGGACTCCCCCGACGTCCTGCTGGAGACCTCCACCCTCACCGGCGCGCAGATGGTTGCCCTCGGCGCCCGCACCTCGGGCGTGATGGGCAGCGACGACCTGCGCGACGCGGTCATCGCCGCGGCGGACCGCAGCGGCGAGTCGATGTGGCCGATGCCGCTGCCGCCGGAGCTCCGGAAGGGGATCGACTCGACGGTCGCGGACTTCGTCAACGCCAACACCGACCGCATGGGCGGGATGCTCGTCGGCGGGCACTTCCTCGCCGAGTTCGTGCCGGCCGGGCTGCCGTGGGCGCACATCGACATCGCCGGCCCGAGCTACAACACCTCGGCGCCCTGGGGTTACACGCCGAAGGGCGGGACCGGCGTCCCGGTCCGCACCCTGCTCGCCACCATCGAGGCCCTCATCGCCGACTGACCTCTGATGATCAGGTGACCTGATCAAACGGGGTCCTGGCTCACCGTCGACGGTGAGCC
>NZ_JBJHAJ010000012.1:0-132148 GCF_054051015.1 Blastococcus sp. SYSU DS0616 | reverse complement strand
GGCGGCGCGGTTGATGCGGAAGCCGGAGGAGAGCTTCTCCAGCGACTTGCTCATCTGGCTGTCGGTGATCGACAGGTTGCGGTGAGCGTTGAGCGCCGCGATGTTCTGGTTGATGCGCAGACCCATGATGATCCTCCTTGGACGGGGTCGTACTTGTTGATCCCGCTGCATCCGTGCTGCGGGGTGGTGTCGGTGCTGCACTGATGGTTACGGCAGGCGCCCGCCGGGGCTTGAGGCGAAGTCGTGGCTTTCTCCCGGCTTCGCGTGGGGTGCGGAGTCGGGAAAGCAGTGAGGGGGGAGGCCCGAAGGCCTCCCCCCTCACCCGGGGTGGTGCTGAGGTGTCGTGGCTCAGCTGCTCAGTGCTGGGATCAGCGGAGCAGCGAGAGGACGCTCTGCGAGGCCTGGTTGGCCTGGGCGAGCATCGCGGTGCCGGCCTGGGACAGGATCTGGGAGCGGGTGAATCCGACCATCTCCTGGGCCATGTCGGCGTCACGCACGCGGCTCTCGGACGCGGAGAGGTTCTCCACCGCGACGTTGAGCGAGTTGATGGTGCTCTCCAGGCGGTTCTGCGAGGCACCGAGGGTGGCGCGGGACCCCGAGACCGACTTGATCTGCGCGTCGATGCTCTCCAGGTCGGTGGTCGACTGCGCAGCGGTGTACTCACCGGCAGCGCTGACGTTGGTCGCGACCGTCCCGATGGCCGTGGCCACGGCGTTGACGTCGCTCAGGCTCACCGAGACCGTGTCGCCGCCGTTCGCGCCGGTCTGGAAGGTGACGGTGCTGGCGCTGTTGAGGAGCTTGGTGCCGTTGAAGTCGGTGCGCTTGGCGATGTCCTCCAGCGCACCCTTCAGCTCGGTGATCTCCTTGCCGATGTAGCCGCGCGCTGTCTCCGTGACGACGCCGGTGTTGGAGGCCTGGACGGTGAGGTCGCGGACGCGCTGCAGGATGCTGTGCACCTCGGTGAGGGCACCTTCAGCGGTCTGGACGACGGAGACGCCGTCCTGGGCGTTGCGGACGGCGACCCTGAGGCCGCCGACCTGCGAGCGCAGGCCCTCGGAGATCGCCAGGCCGGCCGCGTCGTCGGCGGCGCGGTTGATGCGGAACCCGGAGGAGAGCTTCTCCAGCGACTTGCTCATCTGGCTGTCGGTGATCGACAGGTTGCGGTGAGCGTTGAGCGCCGCGATGTTCTGGTTGATGCGCAGACCCATGGTGATCCTCCTTGGACGGGGTCGTACTTTCCGGTCCCGCTGCATCCGTGCTGCGGGCGACCAAAGAGGATCTCGGCGCGAAGGGCCCGCGACTTGAGGAAGACCGTGTGTCTACCGGCCGGGATCACTCATGCGGGTTGTGCGACCGTGCCCGACGGCGACGGCGACGGCGACGGCGACGGCGACGGCGACGTCGGCCACCCGGTCACCCGTGGGCCGGGGAGTGGCGTGTTTCGCGCAGGTCCAGTGGCCGCCCGGCCGGTCACGCGGTCGATGTAGGCGCGCTGCTGGTTGCGTGCCCGCACCCCACCGTCCGCGGGAACCGTCCTGCCTTCCCAGATCTCGCTCATGGCGGCGTGCAGGAGGGTGAGGGCCCGTGCGCGCATCTGCGAGACGCGCGACAGCGTCACACCCAGGTCTTCCGCGATGTCGGTCAGTGATTCATCACCGAAGAAATTGCGTTCGACGACCTCGTCGAGCCGGTCGGGCAGCGCACGGATCGCCGCGTGCAGGTGACGGGCGCGTTCCCCCCGCAGGACTGCGCGCTCGGGGGACTCGCCGGTGTCGGGCAGGTCGAGCGACGTCCCGTCGGGGCCGTCCTCCGCGTCGATGCTGACCATCACGGCCCGGTGGATGTCGACCTGCAGGTGGTCGAGCTCGCTGCGCGGGACACCCAGGCTCTGCGCGAGTTCCTCGCGCGTGGGCGGCCGGCCCAGGCTGATGGTCAGCGCGTCGGCGGCGGCGTCGGTCCGCCGGGCCGCGGCGCGCACCGATCGGCTGGCCCAGTCCCCGGAGCGCAGCTCATCGAGGACCGCACCTTGCAGGCGCGCCAGGGCGTAGGTGGAGAAGGAGGCGCCCGCGTCCGGGTCGAACCGGCGCGCCACCTCGACCAGGGCCACGTGGGCGCAGGACAGCAGGTCCTCGCGGCTCACGTGGCCGGGGAGCGAGATGCGGGAGGCGACGGCGTTGACGGCGAACGCCGCCAGCGGGAGGTGTTCGGTCACCAGCGCGTCGACCTCCTGCGGGGAGCGCCCCTTGACCGGGTGCGGGACCCGGCCGTTCTGGGGGCGTTCCCGCAACGGCCGGTCGTGCGCGGACCGCTCGCGGAGGGGTCGCTCGGTCGCGAGGGAACGGACTGGGGTCACGTCCGTACCTCTCGGCTGTCGGCGCCGGGATCGGCACCACCCGTCGGCACAAATCCTGTCGAACTTGAGTGCCGATTCCCTCCTTCGGCTCAACCCCCTCCGAACGGGTGCCGATGCCAGCTCCGACAGCGGTTCTCCCCGACCCGGGGGGCTCAGGGTGACCGCGAGCACGAGCGAGACGACGGAAGGCGGTGGACGGAGTGGACTACCAGCACCTGTCGACGTTGCTGTGGCGGGAGCAGGAGCTCCTGGACCTCCTGCTCTTCAAGGCCGAGGAGAAGCAGTACCTGATCCTCACGGGCAAGACCCGGTGGCTGGCGCGCATCGCGCACGAGATCGAGGTGATCCTCGACCAGCTGCGCACCCTGGAGGTGGAGCGGTCCGCGGCCACCGAGGTGATCGCGGGGACGCTCGGCCTCGCGAGCGACCCCTCCCTGCGGCAGGTCGCCGACGCCGCTCCCGCGCCGTGGAACGACCTCCTCGCCCAGCACCACGACGCGCTACTGGTGCTGATCACCGACCTGCGCAGCCTGTCCGACGCCAACCGGGAGCTCATCGAGGGTGGCCTGTCCGCCATCGGGGACGCGCTCACGCGGACGCGCTCGTCCTCGGCCGGCACGTACGGCGCGACCGGCCGGCACTCCGACGGCACGCACCGTGCGGTCACCCTGGACGGAGCACTCTGACGTGAGCACTTTCAGCCTCCTGAACACCGCAACCACGTCCCTCTGGGCGCAGCGCCGGGCGCTCGACGTCACCGGCCAGAACATCTCGAACGTCAACACCGACGGGTACTCCCGCCAGCGGGTGGACATGCAGGCCATCGGTGGCAGCGCGGTCCCGGCGTTCTACTCCACCGGCTCCGGCATCGGTGGCGGGGTGAACGCCGACGAGGTGACGCGGATCCGTGACGCCTTCCTGGAGGGTCGCGGGCACACCGAGCACGCCAACAGTGCGCAGCTGACCGCCGAGACCGACGCCTACGAGCTCGTGGAGCAGGCGTTCCGCGAGCCCGGCACGACCGGCCTGCAGAACCTCATGGCCGACATGTGGCGCGGGTGGCAGGACGTGGCCAACAAGCCGGAGGACGAGGCCGCCCGGGGGCAGGTGCTCAAGCGGCTGGAGACCCTCGTCGGGGGGCTGCACTTCAGCAGCGCGCAGCTGGACGGGCAGTGGCAGCAGACGCGCGAGAACCTCGGGGTCCTCGTGAACGACGTCAACGCGGCCGCGGGGACGATCGCCCAGCTGAACACCGCGATCCTGCGCGCCTCGCAGACCGGCCTGCCGGCCAACGACCTCACCGACCAGCGCGACCTGCTGGTCATGAAGCTCGCCGACCAGGTGGGGGTGTCGGTGCGGCCGCGGGACGGTGGCGTCGTCGACGTCGTCGTCGGCAGCGTCACCCTCGTCTCCGGTGGGACGGCGTCGAAGCTCGCCGTCCAGGGCGCGATCGACCCCGCCGGCACCGCCGGTGACCCGCCGCGCGTCGTGACAGCCACCGGGGGGCTCTCGGTGACCGTGGGCGGGAACGCCGGAGGGCAACTGCACGCGCTGAACTCGATCCTGCCGACCTACCGGACCGAGCTCGACGGCATCGCGTCCGCGTTGGCCACCGCGCTGAACACCGCGCATGCCGAAGGCTTCGACCTCGACGGGGTGCGCGGCGGCCCGCTCATCGGCTCCACGGGCGGAGCGGTGACGGCCGCGTCGATCACCGTCGCGATCACCGAGCCGGGCAAGCTGGCGGCCTCCTCGCTCGGCGCGGACGACGGCTCGATCCCCAAGAACCTCGACCGCGGCAACGCCGACAAGCTGGCCCACCTGGGCAACGGCGTCGCCTCGCCGGACGCCGCCTACCGGAAGATGATCGTCGAGCTGGGTGTCCAGTCGGCGGTCTCGCAGCGCAACCTCGGCATCCAGTCGGTCATCACCGGGCAGGTGGACGCCGCCCGGGAGTCCGTGGCCGGGGTCAACCTCGACGAGGAGATGACCAACATGCTGTCCTTCCAGCACGCGTACTCGGCCGCGGGGCGGCTGGTCACGGCGATCGACGAGATGCTCGACGTCCTGATCAACCGCACCGGCCGCGTGGGGCTGTGATCTGAGTGCGCATCACGCAGAAGGCCGTCGCCCTCACCAGCCTGCAGGGCCTCAACCGCAACCTCGACACGTTCGGCAAGCTGCAGCAGCAGCTCACCTCCGGCAAGCTCATCAACGCGCCGTCCGACTCGCCGACCGGCACGAACAAGGCGATGCAGATCCGGTCGGAGCAGGCCGCGGTCGAGCAGTTCGGCCGCAACATCGCCGACGCCGACAGCTGGCTGTCGATCACCGACTCGACGATGCAGAACATGCTCGACGTCACCCGGCGGGTCCGCGACCTCACCGTGCAGGGTGCGAGCACCGGCAGCTCGTCCGAGGCCAGCCGGCGGGCGCTGGCCACGGAGGTGGAGTCGCTGCGGGAGAGCCTGCTCGGCCTGGCCAACACCACGGTCCAGGGGCGGCCGATCTTCGGTGGGGTCACCACCGGTGCCAAGGCCTACGACAGCGACACCGGCGCCTACCTCGGCCTGGGGGGTGCCGACATCATGCGCCGGGTCGCGTTCACCGAGGAGGTCCGCGTGGACCTGACGGGACCGGAGGCCTTCGGTCCCCCTGGGGACGACCTGTTCGCGCTGGTGGCCCGGATCGCCGACGATCTCGTCGACGACCCAGCGGCCCTGGACCAGGGACTGGCGGACCTGGACGTGGCGCTGAAGCGAATGCTCGGCGGGGTCGCCGACGTCGGCGCCCGGGCGGCCCGGATCGAGCGCGAGCAGCAGATCAACAGCGACCTCGCGCTGACCCTGGAGACCCAGCTCGGCGAGGTCGAGAACGTGGACCTGCCGAACACGATCATGCGGCTGCAGATGCAGCAGGTCGGCTACCAGGCGGCGCTGCAGGCGACGGCGAAGGCGATCTCGCCGACGCTGATGGACTACCTGCGCTGATGACCACCCTCGCCGACAGCCCCGCGGTGGGCCCGATGACGACGGCGCCGGCTCCGCCCCCGGTCCAGGTGCTGACGTTCACCGAACCGCTGCCGGGGTTCCCCGGCCACTCCGACTACGTCCTGGTCGCCGGGGACAGCGCCGGGCTGCTCTTCTGGCTGCAGGCGGTGGCCCCGGACGGGCCGCGGTTCCTCGCCGTGCCGGCGCGGAAGTTCTTCCCGGGGTACACCCCGGTCGTCCCGGCCGACGTCCGTACCGGCCTGGGGCTGACCGACCCGGCCGAGGCCCGGGTCTACTGCCTGGTCAGCGTGCCCGGTGGCGACGTCGCCGAGGCCACGGCCAACCTGCGGGCCCCGGTCGTCGTCGCCCCCGCGACGCACCGCGCGCAGCAGGTCGTGCAGACCGACGGTGCGCATCCTCTTCGGCGGCACCTGCGCCGATAACCTCAGTGCCGCCGCGTCGGGGACGCGGCCCCGTGCCCGCAGCCGCGGGCACCGCCACGGACGGCCACCCACACACCCATGGAGGGGTACTCGTGCTCACACTCACCCGCAGCGTCGGCGAGACGATCCGCATCGGCGACGACATCGAGGTCCACGTCGTCGAGGTGCGCGGAGGCACCGTGCGACTGGGCTTCAAGGCCCCGCGCGAGGTCACCATCCACCGCGAGGAGGTCTACCGGCAGATCGCCGAGGCGAACCTGCTGGCGGCCCAGGTCACCGCGGACGCGCTCGGCGCGCTGGCGGCGTTCGCGCCCACGGCCCAGTCGGACGCCGACCCCGACGGCGCCGGCGCGGAGAGCCCGCGTCCGGCCGAGGCGGCGCGCCCCGGCGACTGACAGAACTGCACGGCTGTCGGGGGGTGCTCCTCGGCAGTCCGTGCCAATCTGACGGCCCGATGGGGCTGGGCGACCGCGACACGGGCAACTCTTGCCGAACCTTCGCCCTGACTACTGCGATGGACACAGCGAGTTGTGTGCCGTGTCCGCAGCGTGCATGCGGCAGATTCCTCCCCAGGCAAGTGACAGGGGGCGATCAAGATGGCACGTAACGCATGCACCGCTTCGGTGGCGGGGGACCAGACCGGCGACCAGGAGTCCGTGGTGGTCCACGTGCAGCTGCGACCCCGCCGGGGCGCCACCCGCAAGTGCCTCGCGGCGCTCGCGGCGCTGGCCGCCGAGCACGAGGGCGTGGTCGTCGCGGTCACCGGCCTCAGCAAGGACGACCGCGTCGTCCGGGTGACCGTCGGCGTCGATCTCGGACCCCGGGCAGCGGTGGCGAAGTTCTCGCCGCAGGCCCAGGCGGCGTACGCGTTCGTGTCGGCGGTGTTCACCTCGCTCTACGACCACATGCCGGTCTACACGGCCGAGCCCAGCGGTGCCGAGCGCGCCGCGGCTACGACGCTGCTCGAGCACGCCGCCGTCGGTGCGGCCCGTGCCGACGCCCTGGGCGCCGACATGTTCGAGGCGCTGCCCGACGCCTCGGCGCCGGCCTCGCCCGTCCCCGCGCCGCGCCGCCCCGGCCCGGGGGAGCGCATCCCGGCCTGACGGCCTCCCGTGCAGTGCGGGGTGCCGGCCGCCCGGCACCCCCTTCTTCCCCGTAGTGCCCAGGAGTACCGATGCCCGACCGCGTCCCGTTCCCGACGTCCACCACCGACGACCGACCCCGTACCCGCGAGCCCCTCGTCTTCGGGGGGATCCCCGAGGCCGACGGGTGGGCGCTGGCGCCCATCACCCCGCGCGACCGGGTGCACTTCCGGGTGGACCACGAGCTGCCGCTCGACGAGTTCCGCCGGGACCTGCCCGAGGGCGTCACGGTCAGCTACGACCAGGGTGACGGTCTCTACCGGGTGGACGGCGCCTGCGGAACCGCCGCCGTGCTCGCCGACTGGGTCAAGGCCTGGTGTGCCGGCCGGGGCACCACCACCATCGGGCTGCGCGCGGAGACCGGCGTCCGCCGGCGCGCGCCGCGCGACCTGCCGCCGGCCTTCCTCGACGACCTGTGCCGGCACTACGGGCCGGTCAGCCTCAAGCGCCTGCAGCGCAACATGAGCACGATCCGCCTGCACCTGCCCGACCCCGACGACCTCGGCCAGCAGGTCTACGAGTGGATCCTCAAGGCGGTCGCGCAATACGACGAGAACAAGTCCGTTCCGTTCGGTGCCTTTTTGGCCACCCAGCTGTCCAAGTGGGTGCACGACCTGGGGCGCAACGCCCACGGGCGCACCGCGGCCGACACCGAGCACAAGCAGCAGAAGGCGATCGCGGCGTTCATGGCGGAGCACCAGCGCCGCCCCAGCGAGAAGGAGCTCGCCGCCTACATGGGGCAGAGCGTCGCCACCTTGCGGCGCAACTCCCAGACCGTCGCCACGCTGAACGGGCTGCGGAACCTGCAATCGCTGGACGGGGCGCCCGAGGCCACCGAGATCCTGCTGCCCGACTCCTCCGAGGCGCCGGACGAGATCATGGGGGAGGCCGAGCAGACGCTGCTCTCCCACGCCCTCACGGCCGCGTGCGCTCCCGACCCGGACGCCCGCCGCGATCAGCGGGCCGGCCAGCCCAACGTGCTCGGCTGGGCGACCTGGTACCTGACGACCTGGGGTGGGCAGACCAAGACCCAGCTGTCGGCCGACCTCAACACCTCGGTGCGCAACATGAACGTCTACGCCGACCGGGTCGAGAAGGCGCTCAAGGACCGGCTGGCCGAGCTCGCGGACTGAGGAAGGACCCCGGCCCTCGCACCCCGCGCAGACGCGGGGCGAGCCACCGGACAAGGCCATCGAGATCCCGTGATCTCGGCCGTCGCCCCGCAGGGGAGCGGTCGAGATCACGGGATCTCGGCATGTGCGCCGCGCAGAGCGGTGACGTGCGGGGCGGGGTGGCGTGGGCGGACACGCCCGGGAGAATCGAGCCGGAAAAGGACCCGTCGGCGGGTCGAAGTCGGTCCGAGCCTGCCGATATCCACCTCGTGACACCCCGCCCGAGGAACCGCCGCCCGGCCCATGCGCCGGGCCCGGGGCCCAGGGCGTGGTACCGGAGCGGTGCCCGGTGAGCGCGCTGCCCGCGGGCGACGCCGGGTGCCCGGCGCTCGTGCCGCACTGGCTGGACGCGACCGCCCGCGAGCTGCTCGCCGCATCCGTGCGCACCGCCCTGGACGACAGCGCCGTTCACCCGGTGGCCAGCATCCACCTGCACGACGTGCTGACCGAGCTGCACGTGGCCGCCGCGCGCGAGGCGGTCTGGCCCGCCTCCACCGCACGGGTCCGCCTGGCCACCGGGTGGGACGAGGACGTCCTCCCCGTCCGGCTCAGCCGGGCCGAGCTCGCCGCGGTCCTCGGCCTGCCGGCGCTGCCGGCCCGGCTGCGCGGCCTCCTCGGTGCCGGGGACCGCCCGTGACCCCCGGACCGTTCGGCACCACCTCGTCCACGCGTCTGCTGCAGCGGTTCCGGACCACGCCCGTCGACGTCGTCGACGTGCACGACGTGGCCGCGCAGCTGCTGCCGCGGCTGTCCTCGCAGCGCCTGCGCCTGGGGCTCGTCAGGCGACCGGGTGCGGGCACCGTGCTGCACGTCGAGGAGGACGAGCGGGTGCAGCGGGTGCCGCTGACCGACCTTGCCGAGGACATGAGCCGGGCGGGGATCCCGGGCACGACCGCGGGCATCGCCGCTGCGCTGGGCACGTGGGTGGCCCGTCGGCCCGTGACGGACGCGGCCGCCGCCGGCGAGGGGATCGCCGTGCTGGACTGGTCGGACCGGTCCGAGACGGCGGTGGGCTGGACCGTCGTCGTCGTGCGCGGTGAACTCGCCGTGCCCTGGGTCCCCTCACCGGCGGCGCGCACGGTCGAGCTGCACCGTGTCCGCTCCGCGGCGACCGGCCGGGCCCACGAGGTGTCACCGGAGCTGCGCGTCGAGGGGCCGTTGGCGCTGTGGTCGCACCGCGCGGTGCCGGTGCTCGCGTCGGCGGCCCTGGTCGCCCCGGAGCTGATGCGGCAGCGCATCGCTGCCGCGGGCCTCGCGCTGCCCGACATGCACGTGGTCGTGACCCCGCACCGGCCGGTGGTCTGCGCGGATCCCGGGGTGGCGCGACGGCTGGCCGGGCAGGCCAGCGAGGCCAGTGTGACGCTGCCCTGGCGGGACGTCGTCGACCTGCCCTGGATCTGAGCACCGCCGGCCGCCCGTCGCTCAGGAGATGTAGCCGTACTCCCAGTGCCAGGGCTCGGGCTTCTCCTCACCGGGCCGGGCCCACTCCGGCTGCACGAAGCCGAAGCGCGCGGCGTTGGCCGTCATCCAGTTCCACTGCGGGGTGTGGGCCACGTTGATCCCGCCGCCGAGGTCGATCGCCAGCGCCCAGCCGTGGTTGGACGTCCCGGGCACGGCCGCCAGGGTGGGCTTGGCGTAGTAGGCCGCCACCTGGCCGCCGAAGGAGCGGTAGGAGTCGGTGAGGTGCAGCGGGGTGCCGAACTCGGCGGTGAAGGCGGCGTCCAGCTGGGCGTAGGCGGCGGCCGCGTCGCACCGCAGCGCGTGCCCGGCCACCCCCAGCCGGCACAGCGCCTCGGCCGGGATCCGGCCGTTGGACCAGCCGCCCCACGCCGGGCTCACGGGGCCCGGCGCCGGAAGGGGAGCGCCGCACGCGCCGGTCCCGCCGCCGGCGGGGAGCGCCGGGCTGGGCTCGACCGGGCGGGGCAGGGTCACCCGTACCGCCGACGAGCCGGCCGCCATCGAGCGGACGGCCACCTGGTAGGAGGCGGCGGAGGCGCCGATGACCTGCCCGTCGCCCAGGTAGATGCCGACGTCCTGCCCGCCGGGGGCGAAGACCAGGTCGCCGATCTGCACGTCGCGCGCCGGCACCGGTGCGCCGGTTGCCCACTGGGCCGCGGGGTCACCGGGCAGGGCGTACCCGGCCAGCAGCCAGGTGCCGGCGGTGAAGCCACCGCAGTCGTAGGTCTCCGGCCCCGCGGTCCCCGCGACGAAGGGCTTGCCGAGCTGTGAGAGGGCGTTGCTGACCGCGGCCACGGTCTCGGCCGGCAGCACCGTCACCGGTTCGCTGCCGATGACGGCCCAGGCCACGCCCGGGATCGGCCGGCCGTCGGCGTCCAGTGCCGGGGACAGGCCCGGGGGGAACGTGGCGGCATCGGCCAGCGCGGCAGCCGGCGGCGGCACGAGCCCCGCACCGGCCAGGCGCCCGAGGTAGTCCTGCCAGCGCCGCGTGGCGGCCTCGTTGCGCTGCTGCTGGGGACCGGCCGCGGGGATCGCCCCGAGACCGGCGAGCCGGCCGGTGACCTCGGGGGGGAGCTCGCCCACCTCGTCGCGCACGGCGGCGAGGACGCCGGCGGCGCGCTGTTCGGCGACCCGCAGGGCGGCGCGGGCGTCCGCCACGCGGGAGGAGGCTGCCTGCAGCCGGGCGGCGGCGCGCTCCGCCCGGACCACGCTGCCCTCCAGCGCCCGCCCGGCCCGGTCGGCGATGGCCACCCGGGTGAACGTCGCGGAGGTGGTAGCGGGCCGGTCGAGGTCCAGGCCGAGCACCGGGTACCGGCTGGTGCCGTCGGCCCGGTAGAGCTGCGCCGCGCCGGCGCCGACGGCGTGCCGCATGGTGGCGAGCTCGGCGCGCACCGCGTCCTCGGCGGTCAGCGCGTCCGTCAGCCGGTCGCGGGCCCGTCCGGCCTCGTCGGCCAGCCGGTGGTAGCGGTCCGCCTGCTCCAGCAGGGAGCTGCGCGCGGTGAGCGCCAGCGCGGTGGGATCGAGGGCCGAGCCGCCACCGTCGGGCGACTGCGTCCCGGGCAGCAGCACCGCCAGGGCGGCCGGGATGAGGAGGGCGCTGGTGGCGATGACGCCGAGGCGGGCCGACCAGCGGGAACCGGGACGCCGGGTGCCGCCGGTGCGCCGCCGTCGGCTGGGGGTGCGTCGAGTCGCGGCCCGGCCGGTGGCGGGGCGCCCACGGCCGGCCGCGGACCCGGGCGCCGGGCGCCGCGCGCCGGCGCCACCAGAGCGGCTGCCGGTGCTACCGGAGCGGGTGCCGGTCCCGCCGGAGCGGGCGGCGACGGCCGCCCGGGCCGCGGCCAGCTGCTCGGGCGTGACGCCGGGGCGGGCGGCGGCCGCCTGGCGCAGGGCCAGCGCGTCGCGCAGTGCCGCGGCCTGCGCCGGGGTCAGGGGCGGTCGGGCCGGGGAGCGCTTCCCGCCGCTCGCGCTGCTGCGGGCCGACGAGGTGCGGGCAGCCGACGACCGGGGGGCGGTACGGGTGCCGGCCGCGGTGCGGCCGGCGCTGGTGGACCGCGCGGTGCGCGGGGCAGCCGCACGCCCGGGTGTCCGCGAAGCAGGCACTGCGTCCCCCGGGCGATCTCGTCGTGACGGATGGGGCTCCTGGTGCTGCTGTGGTCAGGAGCTCTCCGCACATCCATCGACACGCCGGGGGAGGTGCTTGAAGAACGAGGGGGAGGAGATCACCCGTTCGGGGTGGGGTGAACCTGGGGGGAGTCGCCGAGCAGGCGGCTCAGGGCGCCCACCAGGCGCCGTGCCGGTGTTCCAGGGGGATCCGCAGCTCGCCGCCGTCCTCTGTGGAGACGACGAACTCCAGCTTCGTGATGCGGACGGGCGGGCCGTCGCCGTCGGGCTCCAGCAACCGGCCGGTCGCCAAGGGCATGGGCGGCAGGACGAGGAGGTCCTCGTCGGGGAGCTCGGCCATGCGCGGTCCTTCCGAGAGCGGGGTCGCACCCACCGTAGGGATCGCGCCCGGGGACGCAACGGGCCGGGTGACCTGGAGGGTCACCCGGCCCGGTCAGGCCCCGTAACGGGCCGGCGAGGGACGAGGGGCGGGGTCCTCGCTCAGCGCGCGTCGAGGGGGACGTAGTCCCGTTCGGTCGCGCCGGTGTAGAGCTGCCGGGGACGCCCGATCTTCGTGCTCGGGTCGGCGATCATCTCGCGCCACTGCGCGATCCAGCCGGGCAGCCGGCCGAGCGCGAACAGCACGGTGAACATGCGTGTCGGGAAGCCCATCGCCTGGTAGATCAGCCCGGTGTAGAAGTCGACGTTCGGGTAGAGCTTGCGCTGGATGAAGAACTCGTCCTTCAGCGCGATCTCCTCGAGCTGGCGCGCCAGGTCGAGCAGCTCGTTGTTGCCGCCGAGCTTGTCGAGCACCGTGTCGGCCGTCGACTTCACGATGGCCGCGCGGGGGTCGTAGTTCTTGTACACCCGGTGGCCGAAGCCCATGAGCTTGACGCCGGGCTCCTTGTTCTTCACCCGCTCGACGAAGCGCGGGATGTCCCCGCCGTCGGCCCGGATCGCCTCCAGCATCTCCAGCACCGACTGGTTGGCCCCGCCGTGCAGCGGGCCGAAGAGCGCGTTGATGCCGGCGGAGACCGAGGCGAACAGGTTGGCGTGCGAGGACCCCACCAGCCGGACCGTGGAGGTCGAGCAGTTCTGCTCGTGGTCGGCGTGCAGGACGAAGAGCATGTCCAGCGCCTTGGCCAGGTCCGGGTCGACGTCGTAGGGCTCGGCGGGGAAGCCGAACGTCATCCGCAGGAAGTTCTCCACCAGGCCCAGCGAGTTGTCCGGGTACAGGAACGGCTGACCGACCGACTTCTTGTACGCGTACGCGGCGATCGTCGGCAGCTTCGCGAGCAGGCGGAGCGTGCTGATCTCCACGTGGTCCTCGTCGAAGGGGTCCAGCGAGTCCTGGTAGAAGGTCGACAGCGCGCTGACGGCCGAGGAGAGCACCGGCATGGGGTGCGCGTCCCGCGGGAAGCCGTTGAAGAACTGCTTGAGGTCCTCGTGCAGCAGCGTGTGGCGGCGGAGCTTGCCGTCGAACTCCGCCAGCTGGTCGGCGGTGGGCAGCTCGCCGTAGATCAGCAGGTAGCTGACTTCCAGGAAGCTCGACTTCTCCGCCAGCTGGTCGATCGGGTACCCGCGGTAGCGCAGGATCCCCGCGTCCCCGTCGATGTAGGTGATCGCCGACGTGCAGGCGGCGGTGTTCACGAAGCCGATGTCCAACGCGACCTTGCCGGTCGTCGCCAGCAGCTTGCTCGTGTCGATGCCGTCGGCGCCCTCCGTCCCGGTTTTCACGGGGAGGGGGAGCTCGCCGCCCGGCCAGCGCAGGGCTACGTCTGGGGTGCTCGCTGTCTCGGTCATCGTGGACGACGCTAGCGCGCCGGGGTCCCCGTCGCGGCTCGAGCCGCCGCGCCGGAGCGAGAGCTAGACCATTTCGTGTCCCAGCCGTCCCGGGCCGGCGCCGCGCCGGCCCGGGACGGTCCCCGGGTCAGGGGTGCGTCATGGAGAGGACGTCGAGAGCCTCGTCGAGCTGGGCCTCGGTGAGCCTGCCCTGCTCCACGTAGCCGCGCTCGACGACGACCTGGCGGATCGTCTTCTGCTCGGCCAGCGACTGCTTGGCGACCTTGGCCGCCTCCTCGTACCCGATGTACTTGTTCAGCGGCGTGACGATCGAGGGGGAGGACTCGGCGTAGGTGCGGCACTGCTCCACGTTGGCGGTGATGCCGTCGACGCACCGGTCGGCGAGCAGCCGGCTGACGTTGGCCAGGAGCCGGATCGACTCGAGGATGTTGCGGGCCATGAGCGGCAACGTCACGTTGAGCTCGAAGACGCCGGTGGTGCCCGCGTAGGTGACCGCGGCGTCGTTGCCGATCACCTGGGCGCCGACCTGGATCACCGCCTCGGGGATCACCGGGTTGACCTTGCCCGGCATGATCGAGCTGCCCGGCTGCAGGTCGGGGAGGGCGATCTCGCCGAGCCCCGTGCGCGGGCCGGAGCCCATCCAGCGCAGGTCGTTGGCGATCTTGATCAGGCCGACGGCGATCGTCTTCAGCTGGCCCGAGCCCTCGACCAGCGCGTCGCGGGAGCTCTGCGCCTCGAAGTGGTTGCGGGCCTCCGTCAGCGGCAGCTCCATCTGACCGGCCAGCTTCTCGATGATCGCGGCGGCGAAGCCGGGCGGGGTGTTGATGCCGGTCCCGACGGCGGTGCCCCCGAGGGGCAGCTCGCCGATGCGCGGCAGCGAGGCCTCCAGCCGCTCGATCCCGTAGCGGACGGCGGCGGCGTAGCCCCCGAACTCCTGGCCGAGGGTCACCGGGGTGGCGTCCATGAGGTGGGTGCGGCCGCTCTTCACGACCTCCGCGAACTCCTCCGCCTTCCGCTCGAGCGAGGCCTCGAGGTGCCGCAGCGCCGGGATCAGGGTGACGACGATGGCGCGGGTGGCGGCGATGTGGATCGCCGACGGGAAGACGTCGTTGGACGACTGCGAGGCGTTGACGTGGTCGTTCGGGTGCACCGGCGCGCCGAGGGACTCGGTGGCCAGCGAGGCGATGACCTCGTTGGTGTTCATGTTGCTCGACGTGCCCGAGCCGGTCTGGAAGACGTCGATCGGGAAGTGCGCGTCCCAGTCGCCGCGGGCCACGGTCCCGGCGGCCTCGGTGACGGCGTCGGCGATCGACCGGTCGAGGACGCCGAGGTCGGCGTTGACGGCGGCCGCCGCTCCCTTGATCGCCGCGAGCGCCCCGATCAGCTCCCGCTCGATGGGCGTGCCGGAGATGGGGAAGTTCTCGACGGCACGCTGGGTCTGCGCCCGCCACTTGGCCCAGGAGGGAACGCGGACCTCTCCCATGGAGTCGTGCTCGATGCGGAAGTCGGGGGTGTCCTGACCGCTGCCGTCCTGCGCTGCGCCGTTCTGCTGGGCCACGCTGTGCTCCCGGTGGTGTGGATGGTGACAGTGCTCCGCACGGGACCCTAGACACCCGTGGGGGTCCCGGTCGGTCCCGCCCTCGCGCGGGCCGCCGAGGAGAGGGGTGCGCGCCGCAGTGCTGTGCGCTGCCACGGTGCCGAGCCGGCACGAGCCCCCGAGGAGGGCCCCATGTCCCAGCCGCCCCCGACGCCGGACGCCGGCGTTCCGTCGTCCCCGCAGCAGCCGGGCGATCCGAGCTGGCCGGCTCCGGCGGCGGACTGGCCGGCGCCGGGTGCCCAGCCGGTGCCGGACTGGGCGTCCGCCGCCGCCTGGCAGCCGACGCCGGCGCCGCTCGCGCCGGCCCCCGCTGCCGCGCCGTCGCACCGTGGCCGCTGGGCGATCGCGGGCGCGGCGGTGGGGGGGCTGGCCGTGGGGGCCGCGGCGACCACGCTGCTGCTGAGCGCCGTGGTGCTGGGTGGCGCGGAGGACGTCGGCCGGGCCGTGGCGGCGGAGCTCGGCCCGGCGCTGACCGACGGCATCCGCGAGGGGATAGTCGAGGGTTCGCGGGCGCAGATGGAGGACGCGGGCGAGTACCTGGACGAGGAGATGGGCGGCTGGTACGCCGGCGCGCCGGGCGGGGCCGTCGAGGAGTCCCCGCCGGTGGAGCCCGGCGACCTCGGGCCGGACCCGATCCTCGACGCCTACGCGCAGGGCTGCTTCGACGGGGAGCTGCAGGCCTGCGACGACCTGATGTACGAGTCGCCGCCGCTGTCGGCCTACGAGCAGTACGCGAGCACCTGCGGGGGCCGGGTCAAGGCCTACACGGTGATGGCCTGCACCGAGCTGGGCTGAACCGAGCTGGGCTGGACCGGGACCTGCGCGGCGATCTCCTCGGCTAGCGTCCCGGTGCGTGAGCTCTCCCGAGGACCCGTCCCCTCCACCGGCCGTGCGTGTCTCCGACGCCGAACGGGAGGCGGTGGTGGCGCAGCTGCAGACGGCCGTCGGCGAGGGCCGCATCGACCTCGACGAGTTCGGGCAGCGCGCGGAGGCGGCCTACGCGGCGATCACCCGTGCCGAGCTCGACCAGCTGGTGGCCGATCTGCCGCCCGACGCCTCGCCGCGCGTGGAGATCGTGGGGCAGCGTGCGGCCGAAGAGGTGTCGAGCGTCTTCGGTGACATCACGCTGACGGTCGCGACGACCCCGCCGCAGCGGGCCGGCACGGTCTTCGGCGACATCCGCATCGACCTGCGCGGTCTGCGGACCGGCGCCGACCGGATCGACCTGACGCTCAGCACCGTCTTCGGCGACATCGACGTCATCCTGGCCGAGGGGGTGGACGGGGAGATGCACGGCCGGACCGTCTTCGGCGACCGCAAGGTCGAGCTGGCACCGGTGCCGAGGCTGGCGGGTACGCCGCTGGTCGTCGTCCACGCGAGGACGATCTTCGGTGACCTCCGGCTGCGCAGCCTCGCCCCGGGGGAGTCGGCGAGCCGGTGGGCCGCGCTGATGGAGCGACTCGCCGGTCGCCCGGGACAGCCGCCGCAGCCCCCGCCGCCTCGTCCGCCCTTGCCCTGACCGGCACGGCCTGGCCCTGCTGCAGGGGCCCGCCGCGAGCCCGCGAGCGGTGGGGGCAGCAGGGTCCTCTTTCAGTCCTCGCGGTCGAAGGGCACGGCGGAGTAGGCGCGCAGCTTCTCCAGCGAGTGCAGGCTGTCGATCGAGCGGATGGTGCCCGACCGGGAGCGCATGACCAGCGACTGGGTGGTGCACCCACCGGCGCTGTAGCGGACCCCGCGCAGCAGCTCGCCGTCGGTGATGCCGGTGGCCACGAAGAAGACGTCGCCGCGCACCAGGTCGTCGATGTGCAGGACGCGGTCGAGGTCGTGCCCGGCGTCCAGCGCCTTCTGCCGCTCGTCGTCGTCCTTGGGCCACAGCCGGCCCTGGAGCGCGCCGCCCATGCACTTGAGGGCGCAGGCGGTGATGATCCCTTCGGGCGTGCCGCCGATGCCGAGCAGCAGGTCCACTCCGGTGCCCTCGCGGGCGGCGGCGATCGCGCCCGCGACGTCGCCGTCGGTGATGAACTTGATCCGCGCCCCGGCCTCGCGCACCTCGTGCACCAGCTGCTCGTGCCGCGGGCGGTCGAGGATGCAGACGGTCACGTCACCGACCGAGCTGCGCTTGGCCTTCGCGATGCGCCGGATGTTCTCGGCGACCGGCGCGGTGATGTCCACGACGTCGGCCGCGGCCGGGCCGGTGGCCAGCTTCTCCATGTAGAAGACGGCCGACGGGTCGTACATGGCGCCCCGCTCGGCGACCGCCATGACGGCGATGGCGTTGGGCATGCCCTTGGCCATCAGCGTGGTGCCGTCGACCGGGTCGACGGCGACGTCGCACTCCGGCCCCTGCCCGTCCCCGACCTGCTCGCCGTTGTAGAGCATCGGCGCCTCGTCCTTCTCGCCCTCGCCGATCACGACGACGCCCTTCATGCTCACCGTGCCGATGAGCGCGCGCATCGCATCGACGGCCGCGCCGTCACCACCGATCTTGTCGCCGCGGCCCACCCAGCGACCGGCCGCCATGGCGCCCGCCTCGGTGACCCGCACGAGCTCCATGGCCAGGTTGCGGTCGGGCGCCGGTCGATCGGCGCTGAACGGGCGCCCGGAGGCCGGGGAGACGGGGGCGTCGGGGAAGGGGAGCGACACAGGACCTCCTGGAGAAGGACCCCGTCCTCCCCACCCCTCGTGAGCTCGGGGTGGGGCCCGGGACGGAGCCGGGGCGACCCTGCGACCGGCCGCTCCGGCAGAACCGGATCGACAGGAGGCCGCACGGGCGCTGGGCGGCGGTGGGGGGAGAGCTCACCTGCGATCCTAGGGGCATGACCGGATCCGGCCCTACGAGCCAGCGTCCCCAGCACCCCGATGACGTGGCCGGGCCCGAGGCCGAGGTCCCGCCGCCGTCGTCCGCCGCCGAGCGGGCCAACCGGATGAGCGCGGCGAACATGCTCCGCTCGCTCGTCCCGCTCGTGGTCATCTGCCTGCTGATCGTGGCCTGGCAGGCCTTCCGCAACAACCCGGACGACCCGGTGCGGGAGATCGACCCCACGAGCACGCTGCGGCTGGCCGAGGCGGAGTCGGAGTACGCCCTGCTGGTGCCCTCGCTCGGTGAGGACTACCGCCCGACGAGCGTGCGCACCGATGCCGGCACCGGCCCCGAGGGGGCGCCGGTCACCGTGCAGCTGGGGTACGTGACGCCGGCGGGTGACTACGCCGGATACGTGGTGAGCGACGACGCGGACGCCGACGCCGTCGACGCCGTGCTCGACGGCGCGACGGAGGACGGCGGGGCGGAGATCGACGGCGAGCGGTGGACCCGGTCGACGACGCAGCGGGGCGAGACGGCGTTCTCGCGGGTCGCCGACGGGGTCACGCTGGTCGTCACCGGCTCGGCCGCGGACGACGAGCTGCGCGAGGTGGCCGCGGCGGTCGCCCCCTTCCGGGGCTGACCCGCGAGGGGGTACAGCGTGCGACGCAGGTCACGAGAGGGTGACGCCCCGGTGCGTCGCGGGCCGGGACGGCCGGCAGGGGTGACGCTGTCGGGCATCAGCCACTGACCCGACCGTCCACGAGGAGACCCCGGATGCCGCCACACGAGGAGTGCCCCCGTAGTGATCACCGGGCCCCGGCCGAGGGTGGGTCGTGCGCCTGCGGCATGGTGACGCGCATCCCCGCCGCCCCCGCCGGGGTGGACGTGCGGGACGTGCTGGCCCGCTGCCTCGACGAGGGGGCGGTGGGGTCTTCCGCGCTCCAGCAGCGGGTCGACCGGGTGCTGGCGGCCTTCGCCGAGGCCGGCCTGGTGATCGCCCCGGACGCCGGCGTGCGTTCTCCCGCCTGAGCTCCTCCGTCGCGGGCCGTCGCGGCAGTGCGCGCCGGCCGAGGAGCCGCTCAGGGCTCCTCGCCGGGCGCGGCGGCGGCCAGGCGCTCGCGGGCCCGGTCGAGCCAGTGCTGGCAGACCCGGGCCAGCTCCTCCCCGCGCTCCCAGAGGGTCAGCGACTCCTCGAGGGTCAGGCCGCCGGCCTCCAGCCGCCGCACGACGTCGGCCAGTTCCTCCCGGGCCTGCTCGTAGGTGGTCGTCGGCTCGGGGGTGCGCTCGTCGGCGCTCATGCGGGGTCCTCCTGGACGGTGGTGGCTTCGGTGCCGGGGGAGGCGGTCGCGCTCCGGTCGACGCGGACGGGGAGCCGGCCGCCGGCGACCCGCACCCGCAGCAGCTCGCCGTCGGCCACGTCGCCGGGATCGCGCACCAGCGCGCCGTCGGCCCGCTGCACGACGGCGTAGCCGCGGTCCAGCGTCGCGGCCGGGGAGAGGGCGGCCACCCGTGCCCGGGCGTGCTCCAGGTCGCGCTCCGCCGCCTCGACGCGGTGGGTGAGCGTCCGGCGGGCGCGGGTGCGCAGGCCCTCGACGTCGTCGGCCCGGCCGTGCAGCAGCCGGTCGGGGGAGGCGAGCGCCGGCCGGGTGCGGACCGACTCCAACCAGCGCTCCTGCTGCTCCAGCCGGGCGGCGACCAGGTGCCGGGCGCGGGCGCGAAGCCCGTCGACGAGCCGCCGCTGCTCACCGATCTCCGGCACGATCCGGTGGGCGGCGTCGGTAGGGGTGGCGGCCCGCACGTCGGCGGCGTGGTCGACGAGCGTCGTGTCGGTCTCGTGGCCGACGGCGGTGACGACCGGGGTGCGGCAGCCGGCGACGGCGCGCACCAGGCCCTCGTCGGAGAAGGGCAGCAGGTCCTCGACCGAGCCGCCGCCGCGGGCGATCACGATGACCTCCACGGCCGGGTCGGCGTCCAGCTTCCGCAGCCCCTCGATGACGTTCGCGGCCGCCTGTGGCCCTTGCACGACGCAGTGGTGCAGCGCGAAGCGCACCGCCGGCCACCGCCGGCGCGCGGTCACCAGCACGTCCCGCTCGGCGGCGCTGTCCCGGCCGGTGATCAGCCCCACGACGCCGGGTGCGAAGGGCAGCGGCCGCTTACGGGCCACGGCGAAGAGGCCCTCGGCGGCCAGCAGGCGGCGGATCCGCTCGATGCGGGCAAGCAGTTCACCCAGCCCGACGGCGCGGATCTCGGTGGCCCGCAGGGAGAAGGAGCCGCGGGCCACGTAGTAGTCGGGCCGGGCCCGCACGATGACGCGGGCGCCCTCGGTGAGCTCGAGGCCGGGGCGTTCGGCGACCTCGCGGTGGCAGGTGACCGGCACCGACAGGTCGGCCGCCGGGTCGCGCAGGGTGAGGAACACGGTGGCCGCACCGCCCCGCCGCGACAGCTGGGCGACCTGCCCCTCGACCCAGACCTCGCCCAGCCGGCCGATCCAGTCGGCCACCTTGCGAGCCACCGTGCGGACCGGCCACGGCGACTCGGGGGACGACGGGGCGGTCATGACCTGAGGGTGTCAGACGGCACCGACACCCCCTGGGCTGCCCCCGCACCGATCCGACCGGGGCAGGGGCCGTCCCTCAGGTGCCCCGCGGGGCCAGCGGGCTGGCCTCGACCGCCTGCTCCTCGAGCTTCTCCAGCCGGTTGCGCAGCATCCGCAGGTACGGCTCGCGCGCGCGGGTGGCCTGCTCGTAGGCCAGCAGGTCGGAGACCGTGTTGAGCTGGTAGCCGCGCAGACGGCCGCGCAGCTGGGCGATCGAGAAGCTGTCGTAGCCGTCGACGGGGGCCGCCCCGGCGGCCTGGGCGCCGGACAGCTCGCTGCCGCCCTGGGGGTCGTCGGTCGGTGCGGCGGAGCCCTCCCCGACGGCGCCGACGGCCGCTCCCTCGTCGATCGCGGCGTCGGTCCCGGCGGTGTCGGTGCCGCCCACGTCGGTCCGCACACCGGTGGCGGCGGCGACCGGGCTGCCGCTCTCGTCCACGGCGACGTCCGGGCCGGCGTTCGTGCCCGTCGCGGCGGTGGCGGTGCCGTCGGTGGCCGCGACCGTCTCGTCGGTGCCGGCGCCTTCCTGCGGCTCCTCGACGACGGCGATGCCCTCGTCGGTGACCGCCGCGTCGACGGTCGCCACCTCGCCGTCGGCGGTGAGCACGTCGACGCTCTCACCACCGTCGGGCTGCTCGGCAGCAGCCGCCGGAGCGGGCTCGGACTCCAGCAGCGCCCGCTCCAGGGCGCCGGCGTCCTCGGTGACCACCGCGTCGTCGGCGGCGAGCGCGTCCGCGGGCCCCTGGTCCAGCGGGTCGGTGTCGGGCACCTCGGGGACGACCTCGTCGATGGCGAGCTCGTCGAGCACCTCGTCGGTGCTCGGCGCCTCCTCCACCGGCAGGTCGGTGAGGGCCTGCTGGGCCTCGTCCGCGCCGTCGGCGAGCTCCTCGAGGCCGTCGGCGAGGTCCTCCACCAGCTCCTCCCCGAGGTCGTCGATGGCGGCGACCACCGCGTCGGCGGCCGGGTCGTCGGGGAGCTCGGCCACCTCCTCGTCGGTGATCGTGCCGCCGTCGGCGGCCCGGTCGAAGGCGGAGCCGCGGTAGCCGGTGGGCGGCTCCACGTCGTCGTCGAAGGTCGCCAGACCGGGCTCCGCCTCGCCGCGGAGCCCGACGAGGAGCTCGTCGCCGCGGGCGACGAACCCGGCGTAGGTCTGCTGCACCTTCATCGCGTGCTGCATCGCCATGCCGATCACGCGCACGGGAAGGCCGGGCAGGGTCTCGGGGAGCTTGCGCGCCTCGTCGAGCACGGTGGCCGCCAGACCGGCGGCGGCGCGGACAACCTCGGGGATCTCACGGGCCATGCTGCACAGCGTGCCCCAGAACGCCCCGCCCGACACCCCCGACCAGGGATGATGCGCCTGTAGGAGGGATGCGGCTGGTCACATCCGTGTCCGGGGCCACCCGTGCACGCCCGCCCGGCGGCCCTCACCCACCTACCATGGGCCCATGGCTGAACAGCGCGGACGTGTCCTGCTGGCCGATCCCCGGGGGTACTGCGCCGGCGTGGACCGGGCGGTGGTCGCCGTCGAGCGGGCGCTGGAGATCCACGGCGCCCCGGTGTACGTCCGCAAGCAGATCGTCCACAACAAGCACGTCGTCGCGACGCTGGAACGGCGCGGGGCGATCTTCGTGGAGGAGACGGACGAGGTGCCCGAGGGGTCGGTCGTCGTCTTCAGCGCGCACGGCGTCTCCCCGGCGGTGCACCAGGAGGCGGCCGACCGGCAGCTGCGCACCATCGACGCCACCTGCCCGCTGGTCACGAAGGTGCACCAGGAGGCCAAGCGGTTCGCCCGGGACGACTACGACATCCTGCTGATCGGCCACCGCGGCCACGAGGAGGTCGAGGGCACCTCCGGCGAGGCCCCGACCCACATCCAGCTCGTCGACGGGCCCGAGGACGTCGCGAACGTCCAGGTGCGCGACCCGGAGAAGGTCGTGTGGCTGTCGCAGACCACGCTGTCGGTCGACGAGACCCTGGCCACCGTCGACCAGCTGAAGAACCGGTTCCCGGGGCTGCAGTCGCCGCCCAGCGACGACATCTGCTACGCCACGCAGAACCGGCAGCAGGCCGTGAAGCAGATGGCCGGCGAGTGCGACCTGGTCCTCGTGGTGGGTTCCACGAATTCGTCGAACTCCGTGCGGCTGGTGGAGGTCGCCCTGGAGGCCGGCGCCCGCGCCAGCTACCTGGTCGACTACGCCGCGGAGATCGACGAGGCCTGGCTCGAGGGGGTCGGCACCGTCGGCGTCACCAGCGGTGCGTCGGTGCCCGAGATCCTGGTGAGCGAGGTGCTGGACTGGCTCGCCGTCCGCGGTTACCCCGACGTGGGGACGGTGAAGGCCGCCGAGGAGCGGCTGGTGTTCGCGCTGCCGCACGAGCTGCGCCGGGCAGAGAAGGCGAAGCGGGACACCACCGACTGAGCACGCCCGCCGGCCTCAGCCGACGCCACCCCCGAACGTCCAGTCGTTGCTGCTGGGGGAGCCGTGGGATGGGGCGCCGTGCCTCGTCGACAGGTGCGGGGCGTCCGACCGGCCGCTGCGCCGTTGGCGCCGCACGACGATCAGTGCCAGGACTGCGAGGAGGGCGCCCCCCGCGGCCAGCCAGAGCAGCAGCTCCATGACGTCGTCCTCCTCCATCCCCGGCCCACCGTCGGGGCGAGCGTGTCAGGGCGGCTGTAGGGCCGCCGTGGTCAGCGGCGGGTGACCAGCCGCACGACGCTCAGCAGGAGGGCGATCGCGGTCGCGACGGCCATCGTCGGGAACCCGCGGACCAGCAGGGTCGCCATGGTGGGCAGGTTCAGCGTCGCCGAGGGGGCGAGGACGATGTTCACGACCGCGACCAGCGTGAAGACCAGTGGCGGCGCGACGATGACGGTCAGCAGGTCCCGGCGCCGGACGAGCAGAGTGGCCGCCGAGACCCCGATCGCCAGCGCGACCAGCGTGATCAGACCCAGGCCGATGCCGAAGAACGAGTCGACCGCACCGCCGGCGAGGGTCAGCAGGAAGACGCCGAGCACGGCGAGGGAGCCGCGCAGCCGACTCCCCGGTGCGGCGGCGGGCGACGCGGTCTGCGCACGGCCGCGCTCCTGCGCGGGGCGCCCAGCGCTCGGCCGCGGCGGGCCGGGCTCGCGACGGCGGGGACCGGCCGGCTGTGACCGGTCATCCGCGTACTCGCGCTCGGCCGCGCGCAGGCGCTCGCCGGCGCGACCGGGTGCGGGTGCGCCGGCACGGGACGGGCGCGCGGGGCGGGCCGGGCGGTCGCTGGCGACGGGGGGACGCGGTGCGCGTGCGGGGTACGGCCGATCGGGCCGTCCTCCGCTCTGCCATGCGCCCGCCGTGCTCGCCGTGGCCATGGCGCACCTCCGTCCCGCTCCCGAGGACGACCCGGCTGGCCGACCTCCGGGGCAACGGTAGCGACCCGAGCTGGCAGTTCGCGGGAGGAGGCCATCGCGTCGCAGGCATCCTGTGGTGGCCCAGTAGCGCAGGGTGATGGTTGTGACGGGCGGGGTGGACGAGTCCGTCCGGCGGTCCGGCCCGCGTCAGCCCGCGGTGCCGTCGCGCTCCTCCACCCCGGCCGGGTCCAGCCGCCCGAGGTCGTCGGCCGGCCGCAGCGTGCGGATGGTCGCTTCCACCGGGGCAGGCTCGGGTACGGGGGCCTCGGCGATCCCCAGGTCGTCGAACCGGCGCGCGGCGGTCAGCACCGAGCGCTCGTAGGAGCCGACCGTCTCGTTGTAGCGGGTGAGCGTGGTCGACAGCGCCGAGCCCAGGCGGGTGAGGTGCCCGGAGAGCGTGCTGAGGCGGGCGTGCAGCCGCCGGCCCACCTCGAGCACCTGGTCGGCGTCGCGGGCCAGCCGCTCCTGGCGCCAGGAGTAGGCGACCGTGCGCAGCAGAGCCAGCAGGGTGCTCGGCGTCGCGAGCACCACGTCGCGGGCGAAGCCGTACTCGAGCAGGCCGGGTTCGGCCTCCAGCGCCGTCGTCAGGAACCCGTCGGAGGGGACGAACAGGACGGTGAACGGGGCCGCCGGCCGGAAGGCGGTCGGGTACCGGCGGGCGGCCAGCTGGTCGACGTGGGTGCGCAGCTGCCGGGCGTGGGCCACCACCCGCTGGGCGCGGACGTCGCGGTCCTCGGCCTGCACCGCCTCGATGTAGCCGGCGAACGGCACCTTGGCGTCGACCACCACCTGCCGGCCGTCGGCCAGGGTGACGACGAGATCGGGGCGGACCCCGGCGCCCTCGTCGTTGGTGCCGCCCGGCTGCTCGACGAAGTCGCAGTGCTCGAGCAGGCCGGCGACCTCGACCACGCGCCGCAGCTGCACCTCGCCCCAGCGGCCGCGGACGTGCGGCGTGCGCAGTGCGGTGACGAGCGCGGCGGTCTCGTGCTTCAGCTGCGCCGAGGCCTGGCCGACTGTGCCCATCTGCTCGCGCAGCTCCCCGTGCGCGGTGGCCCGGGCCCGTTCCATGCCGGCCAGCAGCCGGTGCAGGTGGTCGAGCGACTCGTGCACCGGCTCCAGCCCCGTGTCCTCCGGGCGGCGGCGGGCGAGCAGGGTGACGACGCCCAGCGTGATCGCGGCACCGAGCAGCGCGCCCAGGAGGAGCCCGAGGATGAGGGAAGCGGCGTCCATGGGCGCGACCCTGCCGGAGGGGTGCGACAGTTCCGGGGAGGTCAGCCGGCGGGCACGCCGGCGTGCGCCGCCTCGTGGTCGAGCAGCCAGCGCTTGACCGGCGTCCCCCAGCGGAAACCGCCCAGCCCGCCGCCGGAGCCGAGCACCCGGTGGCACGGCACGAACAGGGCCGTCGCGTTGCGGGCGCAGGCGTTCGCCGCCGCGCGCACCGCCGCGGGACGGCCGCACCGGGCGGCGAAGGCCGCGTAGGTGTCGGGCGCCCCGGCCGGCACTGTGCGCAGCACGTCCCAGGCCTCCTGCAGGAACGGTCCGGAGCGCTGCCGGACCGCGACGGCGTCGATCGCGCCCACCCGGCCGTCGTGGAACTCCTCGACGGCGTCGAGCACGTCCAGTCGGGGGGCGAGCTCGCTGGACACCGGACGGAGGGACGGGTGCACCACGGCCAGCAGGTCGGCCACCTCGGCGGTCCAGCCGCTGGCGAGCACGACCTCCCGGCCGTCGGGGTCGGTGTCCACCACCACGGTGAACGGGCCGGGTGCCGTGGCGACGGTGGCGTGCCGGGTGCGGGTCGGGACGGTCATCAGGCGCTCCTCGGGAGGGCGGGCGTGCGGGTGAACAGGGACGGCGCGGCGAGCGCCCACAGGTGCATCACGGCGTAGGAGCGCCAGGGCCGCCAGCGGGTGGCGGCCTCGACGTCGGAGCTGCCGAGCGCGGCCAGCGACCGGCGCAGCGCGAGGTCGCCGGGCAGCCACACGTCGGGATCGGCGAGGCCGCGCAGGGCGACGAGGGCCGCCGTCCAGGGGCCGATGCCGGGGACGGCGAGCAGCGCCCGCCCGGCCGCCTCCCGGTCGGCGCCGGGGTCGAGCGCGATGTCGCCCCGGTCCAGCGCGGCGGCCAGCGCGGTGACCGTGCGGCGCCGTGCGCCGGTCAGCCCCACCGCGCCGAGGTCGGCGTCGGCGAGGGCGGCGGCCCGGGGGAAGGCGTGGGTGAGCGAGCCGACCGGCTCGGCCAGCGGTGTGCCGGCGGCCAGCAGCCGCGCGGTGAGCGTCCGTGCGCCCGCGACCGACACCTGCTGCCCGAGCACCGCGCGGACCGCGAGCTCCTCGGCGTCCGGCGAGGCGGGCACCCGCCGCCCGGGAGCGGCGGCGACGAGCGCGGCCAGCGCGGGGTCCCCGCCCAGGGCCTCGTCGACGGCAGCCGGGTCCGCGTCCAGGTCGAGCATCCGCCGGCAGCGGGTCACCGCGGCGCCCAGGTCGCGCAGCTCGGTCAGCCGCAGGCGGGCGGTCACCGCGGCGCTGCCGTCGGCCGCCGGGGACAGCCGGACCACCGCCGGGCCGTGCGGCAGGTCGAGCACTCGCGAGAAGGTGCTCCCGTCCCACTCCTCGAGCCCGGGGACGGCGTGCGCGCCCAGGAAGAGCAGGACCTCGTCGGCGGCGTACGGCGCCCGGGCGGCCAGCCGCAGCGTCAACCAGCCGGGCTGCCCGGCCGGGGCGCCGCGGCGGGCGCGGCGCAGCTCGGTCGGGGTGGTGGCGAACACCTCCCGCACCGTGTCGTTGAACTGGCGCACGCTGGCGAACCCGGCCGCGAACGCGATGTCGGTGACCGGGAGCCCGGTGGTCTCCAGCAGCACCCGGGCGGTCTGCGCACGCCGGGCCCGGGCCAGGGCAAGCGCGCCGACGCCGAGCTCCCCGACGAGCAGCCGGTGCAGCTGCCGCTCGGAGTACCCCAGCCGGGCGGCCAGGCCCGGCACCCCGGAGCGCTCCACCTCGCCGTCGGCGATCAGGCGCATCGCCCGCGCGACGACGTCGGCGCGCACGTCCCACTCGGGGGATCCGGGGACGGCGTCGGGACGGCACCGCCGGCACGCCCGGTACCCGGCCCCCTGGGCGGCGGCGGCGGTGGAGAAGAAGGTGACGTTGCGGGCGAGCGGTGTGCGGGCCGGGCACGAGGGGCGGCAGTAGATGCCGGTGGTGCGCACCGCGGTGACGAACCATCCGTCGAATCGTGCGTCCCGGCCGGCGACGGCGCGGTAGCGGCGTTCGTGGTCCAGGAGCTCGGTCACGTCGTCGAGCATGCCAGTGCAAGGGGACGGCTCCTGGCGGTTTTCGGACGCCGCCGTGGGGGTGGGCGGGGCCGTCCGCCGTCCACCGGTCGGTGGACGGCGGATCAGCGCTCCGGTCGTTCCCCCGGGGTGGCTCTCCGGCGATGCTGGCTGCATGACGACGATCCACGAGGCGCCGGACGTGCCCGGTGCGGCAGCCGGCGAGCGACCGGCCGTGCGGGTGCGCGGTCTGGTGAAGCGGTACGGGGGGCGGGCCGTCGTGGACGGCGTCGACCTCGACGTCCGGCGGGGCGAGGTGTTCGCCCTGCTGGGCCCGAACGGGGCCGGCAAGACGACGACCGTCGAGATCCTCGCCGGCCTCCGGCGGCGGGACGGCGGGACGCTCGAGGTGCTGGGGGAGGACCCGGCCGGCGCCGACCGGCGCTGGCGGGACCGCGTCGGTGTCGTCGGGCAGAGCACCGGGGCGGGTGACGCCCTCACCGTGCGCGAGACGGTCGACCACTACGCGCACTACCACGCGACCCCGCAGGACAGCGTCGAGCTGCTCGCCGCCGTCGGTCTGGAGGGGGCGGCGGGCACGCGCGTCGACCGGCTCTCCGGCGGGCAGCGGCGGCGGCTGGAGGTCGCGCTGGGCGTGCAGGGGCGGCCGGAGCTGCTCTTCCTCGACGAGCCGACGACCGGGCTCGACCCGGTCGCCCGCCGGCAGTTCTGGTCGCTGGTCGAGGGGCTCCGCGACCGCGGCACCACCATCGTGCTCACCACCCACTACCTCGACGAGGCCGCGCACCTGGCCGACCGGGTCGGGGTGATCGCGGCGGGCCGGCTGGTGGAGGTGGCCGCGCCCGGGGCGCTCGGCGCTGCGCTGCGGCAGGAGGCCACCGTGCGCTGGACCGAGGACGGCGTCGTGCGCGAGGTCGTCACCCGCACGCCGGCCGGCGTCCTGCGCGACCTGCTGACGGCGACCCCAACCGGCGAGATCCCCGACCTGACCGTGACCCGCCCCGGCCTGGAGGACGTCTACCTCCGGCTCGTCTCCGAGGGAGCTCCCCGATGACCGCCCTGCTGCCCACCCCGCCGCCGGCCGCCCGCCGTCCGGCGCCCCCGGGGGCCTGGGCGATCGGGCGGGCCAGGGTGGCCCTGGAGCTGCGGCTGTTCGTCCGCGACCCGGGCCAGCTGGTGTTCTCGTTCGCCTACCCGGTCGTGATGCTGGTGATCTTCGGCTCGATCTTCGCCGGCCGCGAGGTGGCGCCCGGGGTGGACTTCCGGCAGTACTTCCTCGCCGGCATCGCCGCGACGGGGATCATGCTGACCAGCTTCCAGGCCGTCGGCCTCGCGATCACCGAGGAGCGCGACCGCGGCGACCTGCTGCGGCTGCAGACGCTGGGCACCCCGCCGCTGGCGTACGGGATCGGCAAGGCCGGCCAGGTGCTGCTCACGACCGTCGTCCAGCTGACGGTGCTGCTGGTGGTGGCGGCGACGGTCTACGACGTGCCGATGCCCGGCGACGCCGGCCGCTGGCTGACCTTCGCCTGGGTGGCGGTGCTGGGCATCCTCGCCGGCACGGTGCTCGGCATCGCGGTGTCGTCGTTCGTCGGCAGCGCGCGGGCGGCGGGCGCGGGCATCCCGGCGGTCGCCGTCGTCCTGCAGTTCTTCTCCGGCGTGTTCTTCGTGTTCTCGGAGCTGCCGGGGTGGATGCAGCAGCTGGCCGCGGTCTTCCCGCTCAAGTGGATGACGCAGGGCATGCGCTCGGTCTTCCTGCCCGACGCGGCCGCGGCCGCGGAGCCCGCGGGCAGCTGGGAGCACGGGACCACTGCCGTGGTGCTGGCCGCATGGGTGATCATCGGCGTCGTGGTCTGCGCCCGGACGTTCCGCTGGCGGCGGAACGCCGGATGAGCGTCCGCAGCCGGCTCGGCGCCGCCTTCCTCCCGCCCGCGGACGAGGAGGGCGGCGCCGAACCGCTGTCCGAGCGCGGCTGGCGGGCGACCGTCGTCGGGATGCACGTCATCTCGGCGGCGTTGTGGGGGCTGGCCGTGGCGACGGCGGTCGCCGACCACGACGGCGGGCGGCTGACCGCCGTCCTGGGGGTGCTGGCGGGGTTCGCGCTGGCGTACGTGCTGGCCGGTGCGCCGGCGCTGAGCGGTGATGCGCCGGTCCGTGCGGTCGTCTACCTGGCGGTGCTCGTCGCCGGGTTCTGCGCGCTCGGGTTCCTGTCCCCGGAGCTGTTCTTCCTGCTGTTCCTCGCCTATCCGCAGGTGTGGTTCGTCGTGCACGGCCGGACGACGGGTGTGGCGTGGACCGTGCTGCTGGCAGCCGCCACCGCGGCCGGCCCGCTGGTGCGCGCGGTATCGGGGGAGCTGGCCCGGGAGGTGCTGGTGCAGACCGCCATCAGCCTGCTGTTCAGCCTGGCGCTGGGGCTGTGGATCAGCCGGGTGCTGCACCAGAGCGCTCACCGCGCCGAGCTCATCGAGCAGCTGGAGCGCACCCGGGCGCAGCTGGCCCGCGCCGAGCACGAGCGCGGTGTCCTGACCGAGCGGGAGCGGCTGGCCCAGGAGGTGCACGACACCCTCGCGCAGGGCTACACGAGCATCGTGGTCCTGGCGCAGACCGCGGCCGCCCAGCTCGCCGCCGACCCGGTGGTCGCCCGCGAACGGCTGACGCTGATCGAGGAGGTGGCGCGGGAGAACCTCGCCGAGGCGCGCGCCATGGTCGCCGCCTTCCGGCCGGTGGCGCTGGACGGCTCGACTTTGGTCGAGGCGCTGGCCCGCCTGGCCGAGCGGTTCGGGCGCGAGACCGGCCTCCCGGTGCGCGTGGACACGTCGGCGCTGGACGGCGGTCTGGCGCTGCGCCGCGACGAGGAGGTCGTCCTGCTCCGGGGAGCGCAGGAGGCGCTGACCAACGTGCGCCGGCACGCGGCGGCGCGGGCGGTGGTGATCCGGGTGTCGGTCGTCGGCGGTGAGGGGGCGCGGCAGGTGTCGGTGCACGTGGAGGACGACGGGGTGGGTTTCGAACCGTCCCGCGCGCGCGGTGCGGGGCTGGAGGGGCTGCGCGACCGCGTCTCCTCGGTCGGTGGCGAGGTCGACGTGGTGTCGGCGCCCGGTGAGGGCACGCGGGTGACGGTGCGGGTGCCGGCCTCGTGAGCGGCAGCGCGGTGATCCGGGTGGTGGTGGTCGACGACCACCCCGTGGTCCGGGGCGGCCTGGTCGGGTGGCTCGACGCGCAGCCCGACCTCGACGTGGTCGGGGAGGCGGGCGACGGGGCCGAGGCGCTGGCGCGGGTGGCCGAGCTGGCGCCGGACGTCGTCCTCATGGACCTCCGCATGCCACGGATGGACGGCGTCACGGCGACCGGGCGCATCCTCTCCGCGCACCCGGACGTCCGCGTGCTGGTGCTGACCACCTACGACACCGACGCCGACATCGTGCGCGCGGTGGAGGCGGGGGCGACCGGCTATCTGCTGAAGGACACGCCACTGCCGCAGCTGGCCGACGCCGTCCGGGCCGCGGCCCGCGGGGAGACCGTGCTGGCGCCGCCGGTCGCCGCGCGGCTGGTCTCGCGGCTGCGGGCCCCGGCCGCCGAGGCGCCGACCGCGCGCGAGCTGGAGGTGCTCGCGGGCGTGGCGCGGGGGCTGACGAACGCCGAGATCGGCCGGCAGCTGTTCATCGGCGAGGCGACGGTGAAGACGCACCTGCTGCGGGTCTTCGCGAAGCTCGGGGTGGACGACCGGACCCGGGCGGTGCTGGTGGCGGTGGAGCGCGGGTTGCTGCCCTCGCCGGGGCGGTGACCGGATCGTCATCGGCCCCGAGGGGCAGCCCTGGACCTGGGCCGCACCACGGCCGCTCCGCAGGGACCCGCCGCGAGCTGCGTCCGTGCGGTGCTTGCCCACGCTGTATCCCTTCGACCGATCCATCACGGTCGTCGGCCGGCGGCGGGGGGAACTGGAGCACGGACCTCATCAGGGCGGGGAGGCCCACGGTGGTGGGCGCCGCCGCGCGGGTGCCACCACGATGTCGGGCGTCCGGAGGCGGTGCGCCGGGGCCGTACTCTGAGTTCCCGTGAGCCTCACCATCGGGATCGTCGGCCTGCCCAACGTCGGCAAGTCGACCCTGTTCAACGCCCTGACCAAGAACGACGTCCTCGCGGCGAACTACCCGTTCGCGACGATCGAGCCGAACGTCGGCGTGGTGGGGGTGCCCGACCCGCGGCTGGAGAAGCTCGCGGAGATCTTCGGCTCGCAGAAGATCATCCCGGCGACGGTGTCCTTCGTGGACATCGCCGGTATCGTGCGCGGCGCCAGCGAGGGTCAGGGCCTGGGCAACAAGTTCCTGGCGAACATCCGCGAGAGCGACGCGATCTGCCAGGTGATCCGGGTCTTCAGCGACCCCGACGTCGTGCACGTCGAGGGCAAGGTGAGCCCGGCGGACGACATCGAGACGATCAACACCGAGCTCGTGCTGGCCGACATGCAGACGCTGGAGAAGGCGATCCCGCGGCTGGAGAAGGAGGCGAAGAAGGACAAGGAGCGCGCCGCGCTGCTGTCCGCCGCCCAGGACGCGCAGAAGGTGCTGGACGAGGGGAAGACCCTCTTCTCCGCCGGCGTCGACCCCGAGCCGCTGCGCGAGCTGACGCTGCTCACCACCAAGCCGTTCCTCTACGTCTTCAACGTCGACGCCGACGAGCTCGCGAACAACGAGAAGCTCGACGAGCTGCGGGCGCTGGTGGCCCCGGCGGAGGCGATCTTCCTCGACGCGCAGACCGAGTCGGAGCTGATCGAGCTGCCGGCCGACGAGGCCGCCGAGCTGCTCGAGTCCATCGGGCAGAGCGAGCCCGGGCTGGACCAGCTGGCGAAGGTCGGCTTCCGCACCCTGGGGCTGCAGACCTACCTCACCGCCGGGCCCAAGGAGTCGCGCGCCTGGACGATCCCGGTCGGCGCGACCGCCCCGCAGGCTGCCGGGGTCATCCACACCGACTTCCAGCGCGGCTTCATCAAGGCAGAGATCGTCAGCTTTGACCAGCTGGTCGAGGCAGGGTCGATGGCCGAGGCAAAGAGCAAGGGCTGGGTGCGCATGGAGGGCAAGGACTACGTCATGGCCGACGGCGACGTCGTGGAGTTCCGCTTCAACGTGTGACCTCCGGGCGCACCCCACGGTGGACGCGCGGAACAGGGGTTACAGGAGCAACGTTCTGGTGTCGATGTCCCCGATGGCCGGTGTCGCCGGGGTGCCCCACGACCGAGGAGACCTGATGGACTACCTGCGACAGCTGCAGGCGGAACGGCCGCTGCTCTTCGGGATCCTGCTCCTGGTGGGCTTCATCGTCGCCTTCCAGCTCGCGATCTTCGTGATCCAGCTGATCGTCGGGCCCTTCGGCCTGCCGGGCTGGGCGCCCCTCGTGATCCTGGTGGGCGGCCTCGTCCTCGTCGCCCGCCGGCAGCAGCGGTAACCCCTCGTCAGCCCGGTCGGGCGTTGAGCCGGGCCGCCTGCCGCGTGAGGTGGTCGCGCTCGGGCAGGTTCGGGGCGGCCCGGGCGGCCTCGGCGTAGAGCCGCGCCGCGGTCGCCGGGTCGCCGTCGCGCTCGTGCAGGTACGCCGCGACGGCGGAGTAGCGGGGGAGCGAGGGGTCCAGTTCGGCCAGGGCGGCCAGACCGGCCCGCGCACCGTCGGCCTCGCCGACCGCGACGGCCCGGTTGAGGCGGGCGATCGGACTGCCGGTGAGCCGCACCAGCTCGTCGTACCACTCCACGATCTGCACCCAGTCGGTCTCCCCGGCGGTGCGTGCGTCGGCGTGCAGCGCGGCGATCGCGGCCTGCGCCTGGAACTCACCCAGCCGGTCGCGGGCCAGCGCGGCCTGCAGCACCTCGACGCCCTCGGTGATCGACCGGGTGTCCCACGCGGTGCGGTCCTGCTCGGCCAGGGGCACGAGGCTCCCGTCGGGGCGGGTTCGTGCCGGGCGGCGCGCGGAGTGCAGCAGCATGAGCGCCAGCAGGCCCGCCACCTCGGGGTGGTCGACGGCGGCCGCGAGCCGGCGGGTGAGCCGGATGGCCTCGGCGGCGAGGTCGACGTCGCCGGAGTAGCCCTCGTTGAAGACCAGGTACAGCACCCGCAGCACGGTGGCGATGTCCCCGGGCTGGTCGAACCGGACGCCCGACACCGTCTTCTTGGCCCGGCTGATCCGCTGCGCCATGGTCGCCTCGGGGACGAGATAGGCCTGGGCGATCTGCCGCGTGGTGAGGCCGCCGACCGCCCGCAGCGTGAGCGCGACCGCCGAGGCCGGGGTCAGGGACGGGTGGGCGCACAGGAAGTACAGCTGGAGGGTGTCGTCCACGCCCCCGGCCGGCCCGGGCGGCGGCTCGCCCTCGACGCGCAGCTCGCGCTGCCGCCGGGAGGACTCGGCGCGGGTGGCGTCGAGGAACTTGCGCCAGGCCACCGTGACCAGCCAGCCCTGCGGGTCGCGCGGTGGGTTCTCCGGCCACACCCGGACGGCTTCGAGCAACGCTTCCTGGACCGCGTCCTCGGCCGCCGCGAAGTCGGCTCCGCGGCGGCGGAGGATCCCGATCACGGTGGGGATGAGCGCCCGGAGCAGGGTCTCGTCCACCGGTGCGGTCACTCCGTGACGGTCGGCGGCGCCGTCAGGAACGGACGCAGCTCGAGCCACTCGTGGATCGGCTTCCCCCCTGCTCCGGGAGCCGCGGACAGCTCGCCGGCCAGCTCCACCGCCCGCTCGTGGCTGTCGACGTCGATCACCATCCAGCCGGCGATGAGGTCCTTCGTCTCCGCGAACGGGCCGTCGGTGACCGGCGGCCGCCCCTCGCCGTCCGAGCGGACCCACGTGCCCTCGGGCGCGAGCGCCTGCCCGTCGACGAACTCGCCGGTGCCCTCCAGCCGCTCGGCGAACTCCTGCATGTACCGCACGTGGGCCGAGATCTCCTCCGGCGTCCACTTCTCCATCGGGACGTCGTTCACCGCCGCCGGCGCGCCGCGGTAGTGCTTGAGCAGCAGGTACTTGGCCATGGTGTTCTCCCTGGTGAGGTACGGCCCATTCTGGCCGTTCGCACCCGGGGGACGGAGCCGCGCTCGGATTCTCGACATGGGGCGCGGGCCCTGTCGAGGACCTTCAGGACGGGGTCAGACCCGGCCGCGGAGGATGCGGTGCCAGTAGACCTGCGGCAGCCCGTAGCGGTCGAACAGCCACTGCCAGCGTCGCGGCACGAACGGGTCGAGGAAGGGCACCGACGGCTGGGACCGGTTGTCGCGGTCGACCTCGTTCAGCATCAGCTTCCGGCGGGTCACGGTGATCGGCATGACCGTGTAGCCGTTGTACTGCTGCATCGGCTTGCCCGTCGCGGCGGCCGACAGGTTCTCGCTCAGCACCTTCACCTGCTTCCGCAGCGCGCCCCCCGACGGGCGGGTGGCGAGGTCGGCGGCGTCGCCGAGGCCCCAGATCGACCCGTGCCGGCGGTGCCGCAGCGTCCCGGGGTCGACGTCCACCAGGCCGGGGGAGGCATCGACGGCGAGGCCGGCGTCGGCGATCCAGCGCGGCGCCCGGTAGTGCGGGACGGCGTGCGCGAACGCGACGTCCTCCAGCACCCGCCGGCCGCTCGAGGAGGTGATCGTGACCGAGTGCAGGTCGCCGTCCACCCGCTCGATCCGTGACTCGCGCAGCACCTCGATGCCGTAGCCGGCGAACACGTCCTCCAGGTACCGGTCCGCTTCCGGGATGCCGGTCCCCGCCGCCGCCGGCAGCACGAGGCGGACCTGCAGGTCGTCCAGCACGCCGGCGCGCCGCCAGTGGTCGCACGCCATCAACAGCGGCTTGAGCGCGGTCGGCCCGCAGGACGCCGGCTCCGGGGGCACGGTGAAGACCACGGAGCCGGCCCGCAGCGACGTCACGCCCGGCCACACCAGCGGGGCGCTGCCCGGCACGTACGAGGACGCGGCCCACCCCTCGGTGTAGGCCCGCTGCAGCCCCGGCGTCGCGTCCCAGTCCTCCACGAGGCCGGGGCAGAGCACGAGGGTCGAGCAGTGCAGGGTCCGGCCCCCGCGGGTGCGCACCGTCATGGCGGCGGGGTCGACGGCGTCGACGGCGTCGCGGATCCACGTGCACCCGTCCGGCACGACGTCGGCCATCGGGCGCTCGAGCTCCGCCATCGATGCCTCGCCCGCGGCGACGTAGTTCAGCAGCGGCTTGTACCGGTGCACCGGGGACGGCGCCACGACGGTGACGTCCTCCACCCCGTCCCGGAGCAGCCGCGCCGCCAGGGAGATGCCGGCGTTGCCGCCGCCCACGATGAGCACGTTCGTTCCCGCCACGTCCGCTCCCGAAGATCAGGCCGCGGACCTCTGGTCAGCGCCGCAGCTCGGCCACCGTGTCGAGCCTGCCCAGTTTGTGCGGGTTCCGAACCGCGTACATGCGGCTGATCCGGCCGTCCTCGACGACGAACGTGACCACGGTGTCGAACTCGCCGCCGGGGTCGATCCGCGCCCCGACCGCCCCGTTGACCAGCGGGGTGGTGATCCGCACGCCGGGCGCGAGCTCGGCGAACCGGGACAGCGCGTTCGCCACCCGCGCCCGGCCCGCGAACGGTCGCCGGGCGGCGGGCGCCAGACCGCCGCCGTCCGCGACCACGACGACGTCGGGCGCCAGGACGTCCAGCAGCGCCTGCACGTCGCCACCGGTGAGCGCGGCGAGGAACCGGTCCACGACCTGCTGCTGCTCGGTGCGGCTCACCGTCATCCGCGGTCGCCGGGCCGCCACGTGCTCGCGGGCCCGGTGCGCGATCTGCCGCGCCGCGGCGCTGGACCTGCCCACCGCCTCGGCGATCTCGTCGTAGGGCACGTCGAACACCTCGTGCAGCACGAGGACCGCGCGCTCGACCGGTCCCAGCGTCTCCAGCACCGTGAGCACCGCGATCGAGACGCTCTCCGCGAGCTCGACGTCCTCGGCGACGTCGGGGCCGGTCAGCAGCGGCTCCGGCAACCACTCGCCCACGTAGTCCTCGCGCCGGCGGGAGATCGTCCGCAGCCGGTTCAGCGCCTGCCGGGTGACGATCCGCACCAGGTAGGCGCGCGGGTCCCGCACCGTCGCGGGGTCCACCTCGGCCCACCGCAGCCAGGTCTCCTGCACCACGTCGTCGGCGTCGGCGGCCGAGCCGAGCAGCTCGTAGGCGACGGTGAAGAGCAGGCCGCGGTGGGCGGGGAAGGGGTCGTCGGTCATGCCGGGGTGAGGCCGTCCCGCGAAGGGGTGGCCAGCGGCGGCAGGCCGCAGGACGCCGCGAACTCCTGTGAGCGGATGCCGAGTGCGACGTTGGCCCGCGCCGTGAGGTTCATCGCGCCGACCCGGGCGGTCAGCTCGACGAGCGCGGGCGCGCCGAGGTCGGTCAGCAGCGCGGCCGACAGCTCGTCGGTCACGGCCGGCGGCGTCTGGCTCATCGCCTCGGCGTACTCCATCACTCGCCGCTCCAGGGGCGTGAACACCGTCGACTGCCGCCAGCGCGGCACCTCGCGGGCCTTCGCCTCGTCGAGCCCGCGGTTGCGCGTCATGAAGTAGTGGAGATCCAGGCAGAACCTGCACCCGACGGTCGCGGCCGCGGCCATCGACGCGAAGGTCGCGAGCTGGGGGTCCAGCCGGTGCCACGCGTCGGACTTGCGGCCCAGGCCCATCAGGTCCTTGACCACGGCCGGGTGGTGCCAGAGCACGCCGACTGACTCCGGTACCTGGCCGAACATCCTCCGGCACATCGCCTTCACCAGGCCTCCGTAGATGCCGGTGACCTCGGTCGCGGGGACCCGCGTGCTGCTCGCCATGTCTCCTCCTCCAGGTGTGTCGATCCGACGACATGGAGACACCGGCCGCGCCGCCGGTGTGACAGGGCGAGGAAGTCCACGGAGTCACACGGCGACGGCGAGACCGGCGGCGGTCGCGAGCAGCGCCAGGCCGCCCAGCCACGCCGACCGGACCCCGGTGCGCCGGCCGGCGGCGCTCCCTCGCCCGGCCAGCACGGCGCCGCCGACCACCGCGGCCGCCCCGGCTGCCACCGCCGCGAGCTCCATGACCAGCCACGGCGACGCGGTCGGGTGGAGCCACCGGGTGGGCGGCGTCCACCCGAGGAGCCAGCTGTAGGAGGCGACCCAGCACACGACGGCGAGGACCGCCAGGGTGCGCACGGGCCACCGCCACCGGTCGGCCCGGACCGGTCGTGAGCTCTCGCGGGCATCGAGCACGCCGGGAGAGTAGGGGAGGAGGCCACCCAGCGGCGGTGGACCGGACCCCGTGCGTCGGCGAGGGGCGCCCGGGGGTGACCCGGCGGCCCTCGCCGACGGAGCGCGTCCCGTCAGGTCGTGACGAGCCCGCGCACGCTCTCGGTCAGGGTCAGCGCCAGCCGGCGGGTCACGCGCAGCCCCTGGTCGGCCAGGGCGTAGGTGGTCTCGATGACCTCCTCCGGCCGGACGAACACGGCGGGCACGAAGCTGCGCACGATCGTCGTCACCCCCTGCACGAGGCCGACGACGGCGTCCTCGCTGCTGTCCGCCGCCGCGGCGAGCTGCCGGCGGGCCTGCACCTGCTCCTGCTCGCGCAGCTCCACGAGGAGGTCGCGGCGGACGGCGAGGACCAGCTGGCGGGCCCGCTCGTCGTGGGATCCGTTGCGGGCCTCCTGCAGGACCTGGGCGGCCAGCAGCTCCCGGGCCCGGTCCTCGGCCTCCTCGCGGGTACGGGCCAGCTCGTCGAGCTCCGGCGTCGTCGGCTCGGTGCCGGCCGCGTCCTCGTCGGACTGCTTGCGGTTCTTCGGCTCGGTGGTGGACGTGGCCGGCGGCTTGGCTGCGGGCGTGGTCATGGCTTCCTCCTGGATCGTCTCCGTCCGGACAGCACCAGGCTCCGGCCGGAAGGTGACCCGTGGGGGAGCAGCGCGCGCACGGCAGGGGAGCGACCCGGTAACAGTCGTACCGCGGCCGCCGGGATCAGCCGGCGAGGCGGGCGCACTCCCCGCACCGCGCCGTGCCGTGCTGCGTGGGCCAGTCCTGCGCGGCGGTCGCCCGCACCAGCTGCCCGCACAGCGACGCCTCCAGCCCGTCCACCACCGGCTTGGCGACCGCGTGCACGACGTCGTCCGCGCGACCGGCCCCGGCGTCGTCCGACCGGACGTCACGCCCGATCCAGCCGACCCGGATCCCGATCACGAAGGGGCTCGCCGTCATGGCGCCAGCGTGGGCACCGAAGGTGTCCGCCCGGTGACGCGGTCCGGAACACCTGGCGGCGACCGGGCGTCTCACCCCTTCCGGGCGGGCCGGTAGACCAGGTGCAGGACGCCGGTCGGGAAGGCCTCCGAGGACAGCAGCTCCAGCGGGGTGCGGCCCAGCTCGTCGGTCCAGCGGCGCTCCCCGGCGACCACGACCGGGTCCACCAGCAGCACCAGCTCGTCGAGCAGGCCGGCCTCCAGCAGCGACCGCACGGTCGTCAGGCTGCCGGACATGCCGATGGTGCCGGCGGTGCGCTCCTTCAGCGCCCGCACCTCGTCGAGGGAGCGCAGCACCGTCGTCCCGGCCCAGTCGGAGCCCTGGAGCGTCGTCGACAGCACGTACTTGGTGGCCGGGTTGATGAACTCGGCGAACTCGTCGCTGTCGTTGCCGGGCCAGTACCGGGCCCACTGGTCGTGCAGGACGCGGCCCATCAGGTAGGCCTCGCACCGGCCCAGGTGCCGGTCCATGGCCGCGCCCATCGCCTCGTCGAAGTACGGCCCGTGCCACTGGTCCGGGCGCTCGGCCGAACCGTCGACGGTGGTGAACAGGGCGGCGGCGATGCGTCCCACGGGATCTCCTTCGGTGAACCGGTCGTCGAGAACCTAGACGGGCCGGCCGCGGCGAACTCATCGGCCGGCGTGCGAGGGGGCCCGCACCCCCGGCAGGCTGGCACCCGGTGGCCGGCAGGCGGCCGCCGCTGCGCCCGAGGAGGCACCGCGTGTCCCGACCACCGTTCCCGCCGTTCACCCTGGAGACCGCCCAGCAGAAGGTGCGCGCCGCGGAGGACGCGTGGAACACCCGCGACCCGGTCCGGGTGGCGCAGGCCTACACGGAGGACACCGTCTGGCGGAACCGCGCCGAGTTCCTGCGGGGCCGTGACCAGGTGGTGGACTTCCTGACCCGCAAGTGGCAGCGCGAGCTGGACTACGCGCTGCGCAAGGAGCTGTGGGCCTTCACCGACGACCGCATCGCGGTGCGCTTCCAGTACGAGTGGCAGGACGCCGAGGGCCGCACGTGGCGCTCCTACGGCAACGAGAACTGGGAGTTCGCCGCCGACGGCCTGATGCGCCGGCGGGAGGCCAGCATCAACGACGTGCCCATCGCCCTCGAGGAGCGCTGGATCCTCGGCCCGCGGGAGGACGGCGACACGACGCCGCTCCCGCTGCGGTGAGGTCCGGCCGGGGGAGACCCTGAGCGCCGTTCTCGGGGACGGATCCGGGTGTCACCGGATGTCGCGCCGGCGGCGCCGCGCGCAGGCTCGTGGCATGACGAACTCAGTTCCCCTCCCTCCGCCCGCGGACGCCCCCGACGGCGGGCAGCAGCTCCCGCCGCGGCGACCGGAGCTCCGGCGCAGCACCACCGACCGCATGGCCGGCGGGGTGTGCGGCGGGCTCGCCGAGTACACCGGCATCGACGCCGTGCTGTGGCGGGTCGGCTTCGTCGGCCTGACCGTCGCCGGTGGTGCCGGCATCCTCGTCTACCTGCTGCTGTGGGTGCTGATGCCCGCGGGGCCGATGCGGGACGACGAGAACCCCAGCCCTCTGGAGCGGCAGGTGCAGCGGCTGCACGACGTCCTCACCGGTGGGCGGGCGGCGTCCCCGCGGTGAGCCCGGTCGCCCTCCCGCGGGCCGGCCGACGGTCGGCACCGGCCCGCGAGGGGCGCCGATCCGACAGGATGGGCCGACCCCAGCCGTCGACCACTGTTGGAGCACCGTCGTGACCGTTCCCCCCGCGCCCCAGCCGGCCCCTGTGGTCGTGCCGAAGTTCTTCGTCCGGCAGCGGGTCACGATGATGGTCAACCGCTACGAGGTGCGCTCGGCGAACCCCGACGGCAGCGAAGGGCAGCTCCTCGCCCTCGCCGAGCAGAAGCGGATGAAGCTGCGGGAGGAGGTCACCTTCTTCGCCGACGAGTCCAAGAGCCGGCGGGTGTTCTCCTTCAAGGCCCGCCAGCGGCTGGACGTCGGCGCCGAGCACGACGTCCTCGACGAGCACGGGCAGCCCGTCGGCTACTTCCGGAAGGCGTTCGGCGCCAGCCTGCTGCGCTCCACCTGGCATCTGTCGGCGCCCGGCATCGACGCCGTCGGCCAGGAGCGCAACCGGTTCATCGCGCTGCTGCGCCGGGTGTGGGGCCTCATCCCGTTCCTCGACAGCATCCCGGTGCCGTTCCTCTTCCACTTCGACTTCACCGACAGCCGGACCGGGGCGCTGGTGATGAGCAGCGAGAAGCGGATCGCGCTGCGCGACCAGTACACGGTGACCGTTCCCGACGACCGCCTGGACTTCCGGGTGGCGGCGGCGATGGCCGTCGCGCTGGACGCGCTGCAGAGCCGCTGACCCACGCTCTGGGGGTGTTCGCGGCGCTCCACGGCCACTGCAGGACCCGCGGAGCGGTCGGAACGCTCCCAGGGCGCAGGGGAAGGTGCGGCGGGCCGGCGGCGTTGCGCCAGGCAACCGACGTGAAAGGCCCGTACCGCACATGAGCATCACCCTGTCCGTCCTCGACCTGGCACCCATCCCGCGCGGGGAGACCGCGAGCAGCGCCATCGCCGCGAGCGTGGCCCTCGCCCAGTGCGCGGAGGAGCACGGTTACGCGCGCGTCTGGTACGCCGAGCACCACAACATGCCCTCCATCGCCTCGTCGGCCACCAGCGTGCTGATCGCGCACGTCGGCGCGCAGACCAGCAGCATCCGGCTGGGTGCCGGCGGGGTCATGCTGCCCAACCACTCGCCGCTGACGATCGCCGAGCAGTTCGGCACGCTCGACGCGATGTACCCCGGCCGCATCGACCTGGGGCTGGGCCGTGCCCCGGGCAGCGACCAGAACACCATGTACGCGCTGCGCCGCGACCCGCGTTCGGCCGACAGCTTCCCGCAGGACATCCTCGAGCTGCAGGCCTACCTGGCCGGTGAGAGCCGGGTGCCCGGTGTCGACGCGATCCCCGGCAAGGGCTCGCGGGTGCCGCTGTACGTGCTCGGGTCGTCGATGTTCGGCGCCACGCTCGCCGCGGCGCTCGGGCTGCCCTACGCGTTCGCCTCGCACTTCGCGCCGGCCATGCTCGAGCCGGCCGTCGCCGCCTACCGCCGGGAGTTCAAGCCCTCCGAGCAGCTGGCGGAGCCCTACGTCATCGCCGGGGTCAACGTCGTCGCCGCCGACAGCACCGCGGCCGCGCAGGAGCAGCTGCAGGCCGTCCGGCGGAACCTGGCCGTCGGCCTGTTCGGCCGTGGCCGGGCGCTCACCGACGAGCAGGCCGACCAGCTGCTCGCGCAGGGAGCCGGTCAGCACGTCTCCACCATGCTGACCCACACCGCCGTCGGCACCCCGGCCGAGGTGCGCGAGCACCTCGAGGGGTTCGCGAAGCTGGCCGACGCCGACGAGCTGATCGTCGCCCACCAGTCGGCGTCCCTCGACGGACGGCTGCGGTCGGTGGAGCTCCTGGCCCAGGCCATGGGGGACCGCGCACTGTGACGCACCGGGGTTTCGGGTCCCGGGGAGCCGCGGGTAGGCCGCCGCGGTGACCTACTCGATCGTGGCCCGCGACCCCGAGACGGGGGAGATGGGCGTCGCCACCCAGTCCCAGGCCTTCGCGGTCGGCAACAGCGTCCCCTTCGCCCTCCCGGGGCACGGGGTCATCGCCACGCAGTCGATGGCCGAGCCCATGTACGGCTCCGTCGGTCTCGACCTCCTGCGCGGCGGGTTCACCGCGCAGGAGGTGCTGACGGCGCTCAGCAGCGTCGACCCCCAGCCCGAGCGCCGGCAGGTCGCCGTCCTCGGTCTCGCCGGCGACTTCGCCGTGTACACGGGCACCAGCTGCGTCGACGCCGCCGGTCACCTCGTCGGCGACAACTGCGTCGCGCTGGCCAACATGGCGAGCTCGCCCGCGGTGTGGGAAGCGATGGTGGAGCGGTTCGAGGGCTCCGCCGGTCTGCTCGCGCAGCGCCTGCTCAGCGCGCTGGTGGCGGGGGAGGAGGCCGGCGGTGACTTCCGGGGACGCCGGTCGGCCGCGATCATGGTCGTCCGCGCGACCACGACCGGGCGTCCCTGGCACGACATGGTGGTCGACCTGCGGGTCGACGACTCCCCGGACCCGCTGGGCGCCCTGGCCGACCTGACCGTGACCCGCGCCCGCTACCAGGACGTCGTCCGCGCCTTCCAGCAGGCCATCGACGGGGACCCCGTCACGGCCGACCGGGAGCTGGAGCTGCTGCGCCCCATGGACCCGGTCACCGAGCCCGACCAGCTGATGTGGCGGGCCGTCGTCGCGGCCCTCGCGGGCCGGGAGGACGACGCCCGGGCGATGCTCGTCGAGCTTGCCGCCTCCGCGCCGCAGTTCATCGAAGCGGCCAGCCGCTTCGGCAAGGCCGGGCTGATGCCGGCCGACGTCGTCGACCGGATCATCCCGCCGGTGCCTCCCGCCTGACGCTCCCGGCGCGGCCCCGGCCTCCCCCCGGCGGGGGAGGAGGGACGTGAGCTGCGTTTCAGCCGATCTCGTACCGCGCCGATCGTCCGGTCATGGATGAGCGGCGCACCGGGAGCACGCGGGGGCGCGACGCGGACCGGGCGCTGCGTGCCGTGCGGGTCACGGCCGCCGTCGCGTCCGCCGCCTGGGTGCTCTGCCTGGTGATGGCCGCCCTCGGGATCCCGTGCGTCGGGGAGTACCTGGCCGCGGGCGGGAAGCTGGTCTTCCTCGCCGCCCTCACGGTCGTGCTCGTGCTGCGGGCACGCGTGACCTCGGTCGCACGCCGGGCGTGGCTCTGCTTCGCCGGCGCGGTCGGGGCCTACCTGCTCGGTGGCGCGGTCTACGAGCTGCACTACCGCGGGCTGGAGACGGTGCCCCGGCCGTCGTGGGCCGACGCCCTCCAGCTGGGGTTCTACCCGCTGGCCTTCCTCGCGCTGCTGCTCATGATCCGCGGCCGGGTGCGGCGGCTCACGGCCGACCTCTGGCTCGACTGCCTGGTCACCGGGCTCACCGCCGGGGCCCTGGCCGCGTCCCTGGCCCTCGGGGACCTGCTCCGCACCGCGGCGGACGGGCACGGCGCCGCCTTCGTCGGCATCGCCTACCCGGTGGGTGACCTGCTGCTGCTCAGCCTGCTGGCCGCCGGCCTGGTCGTCATCGGGCGGCGCGGCGGGGGCGGCTGGTGGTGGGTCGTCACCGGGCTCCTGCTGTTCGTCACCGGCGACACCGTGTACGCCTACCAGGTCGCCCACGACACGTACTCCGTGGGCAGCGCGCTCGACGTGGTCTGGGGTCTGGCGTTCCTGTGCTTCGGGTTCTCGGCCTGCCACGCCCCCGCCGGGGGCATCTCCGACCCCGCCGCGGTCCGCGCGCCGCTGCTCGTCCCCGCGGTGTGCACCCTGACCGCGGTCGGGCTGCTCGTCCACGGGTACTTCCGTGGCGGCGACCCGATGACGGGGGCGCTCGCCTTCGGCGCGGTCCTCGCCGCCCTGGCGCGGACCGCGCTCACCTTCCGCGCCGTCCGCGCGCTGGCCGACAGCCGCCGCCAGGCGCGCACCGACGAGCTGACCGGGCTGCCCAACCGGCGCTGCGTCTTCGAGGCGCTCGACGCCCTGGACACGCGGCTCCTCGCCGGTGAGGAGCTCGCCGTCCTCGTCCTCGACCTCGACCGGTTCAAGGAGATCAACGACTCGCTGGGCCACGGTGTCGGCGACGCGCTGCTGCGGGAGGTCGGCACCCGGCTGCGGGCGCAGGTGCGCGACGGTGACCTGCTGGCCCGGCTGGGCGGGGACGAGTTCGTCGTCCTGGCCCAGGACCTGGACGTCGACGGCGCCCTCGTCCTGGCCGACCGCCTCCGCGACCACCTGCGGCGCCCGTTCCGGCTCGCCGGCATGGAGCTCGGCCTGGACGCCGCCGTCGGTGTCGCCGTGGGCCCCGAGCACTCGCGCAGCGCCGTGGAGCTGCTGCAGCTGGCCGACCTGGCGATGTACTCGGCGAAGTCCGGCCGCCTCGGCGCCGCCGTGTACGACGAGGACCGGGACGGGCACGGTCGGCACCGGCTGGAGGACGTCTCGGCGCTGCGGCGGGCCCTCGAGACCGGTGAGCTGGTGCTGCACTACCAGCCGAAGCTCGATCTCCCCACGGGCACGGTGGCAGGCGTCGAGGCGCTCGTCCGCTGGCAGCACCCGACGCGGGGGCTGCTCTACCCGGACGCGTTCATCGACCTGGCGGAGTCGGCCGGGCTCATGGGCCAACTGACCGCCCGGGTGGTCGACATGGCCCTGGCCCAGTGCCGCCGCTGGGCCGACCAGGGCCGGTCGCTCACCATGGCGGTCAACGTCAGCCCCTCGAACCTGGTCGACCAGTCCTTCCCGGACGACGTCGCCCGCCTGCTCGCCGCGCACGGGCTGACCGCGGGCAGCCTGGTCCTCGAGGTCACCGAGAGCCTGCTGATGGAGGACCGGGAGCGCGCCGTCGGGGTGCTCGGCCGGCTGCGGGACGACGGCGTCGGCGTGGCCATCGACGACTACGGCACCGGCCACTCCAGCCTGGCCTACCTCGCCGCGCTGCCGGTCACGGAGCTGAAGCTGGACCGCACGTTCATCGCGGCGATGACCGGGAGCGCCCGAGCGGCTTCGATCGTCACCTCCACCCTGCAGCTGGCGCACGCGCTGGGCCTGGTGCTGGTGGCGGAGGGCGCGGAGGACGCGGCGACGGTCGCGGCCCTCGCGGAGCTGGGCTGCGACGTCGTCCAGGGGTACCACCTGAGCCGGCCGCTACCGCCGGACGAGCTGTGGAGCTGGCTGGACGAGCGGGAGCAGGCGCCGCTCACCAGCCGGGCGTGAGCCCTTCGTCGAGCCAGGTCTCGTACTCGTCCTCGGTCATCGGGCGAGCCGCGGCCAGCGCCGCCTCGAGCACCGGCAGCGCGACGACCGGGTCGGCCGTCACGCCGATCCGGACGTCGGGGTCGAAGCGGACCAGCTCCTGCCAGTACCCGGACGAGCGCAGCCAGCGCCCGTCGCCGAGGGCGGTGCAGGAGGTCATCGGCTGGTCGCCGCCCGGCGTCCAGAGCGAGGTCGCTGCGCACGGGTCGGCCGCCGCGGGATCCACCGGCTGGGCGCGGAACAGCCAGAGCACCGCGTCGGCCCGGTGGTCGGCGCGTTCCAGCCGCGTCCAGATCAGCGGGCTGCCGGTCGCCTGGGACGCGGAGACCCGGTAGCCGTCGACCGCGGTGACCCACGGGTGGTCAGTGGTGCCCACCTCCGTGAGGATCCGCTGCTGCTGGGCGTCCTGGGCCGCCTCCGTCCCGCGCGGCACGAGGACCGCCGCGGCGCATCCCGCGAGGAGCACCGCCGTGACGATCCGGACCACGCCGGGCCACTGCAGGCCGGCGACCGCGGCGAACGGCAGACCGGCGGCCGCGTAGCGGAGCAGCACGGGCACGCCGTCGCCGACGTCCAGGCGCAGCGCCACCCCCGCGAGCACGACGACGGCACCGGACGCGACCACGCCCAGGGTGACGCCCCGCAGCACCGAGCCGGGCCGGCCGCAGCCACCCGGTCCCGCGGTGCGGTCCACGGCGACGGCGAGCCCGCAGGCGACGGCGGTGAGCACGGCGACCGCGATGCCCACGGCGGTCCAGCCGCCGAAGAGCGAGGCGATGACGACGGGCGCGCCCACGACCGCCATCAGGATGCCGAGCCCACCGGCCAGCAGGACGTGCAGCAGCGCGCGGACCGGGGACGCCGTCGGGGGTGCCACGCGGTCTTCGGCGGTCGTGGGCGGCACGCGCGCAGTGTGCCAGCCGGCGTGCGGCCTCGGAGTGCACGAGAGCCCCCCTCCGGTGTCCGGAGGGGGGCTCTCGTGCAGTTCCGCGCCAGGGGGGCGCGGTGAGGTCAGCTCTTCGGCCGCGCCCCGGCGCGCAGGGCGCCGAGCAGGTCGTGGTTCAGCCGGGAGATCGTCTCCATCGAGATGCCCTTCGGGCAGGAGGCGGAGCACTCGCCGATGTTCGTGCAGCCGCCGAAGCCCTCGCGGTCCTGCTGCGCCACCATGTTGACCACGCGGTCGTTGCGCTCGGGCTGGCCCTGGGGCAGCAGCCCCAGGTGCGTCACCTTGGCGGCGGTGAACAGCATCGAGGAGGCGTTCGGGCAGGCCGCCACGCAGGCACCGCAGCCGATGCAGGTGGCGGCGTCGAACGCGGCGTCCGAGTCGGCCTTCGGCACCGGGGTCGCGTGCGCCTCGGGCGCGGTGCCGGTGGGCACGCTGATGTAGCCGCCGGCCTGGATGATCCGGTCGAACGCCCGTCGGTCGACGGCGAGGTCCTTGATCACCGGGAACGCGGTGGCGCGCCACGGCTCGATGTCGATCGAGTCGCCGTCCTTGAAGGAACGCATGTGCAGCTGGCACGTGGTCGTCTGCTGCGGGCCGTGCGCCTGACCGTTGATCATGACGCCGCACATGCCGCAGATGCCCTCGCGGCAGTCGTGGTCGAAGGCGACCGGGTCGTCGCCCTGCATGATCAGCTGCTCGTTGAGCACGTCGAGCATCTCGAGGAACGACATGTCGGGGGAGATGTCGGTGATCTTGTAGGTCACCATCTTGCCCTTGGCCGTCGGCCCCTGCTGGCGCCAGATGCGCAGCGTCAGGTTCATCCCGCGCTTCTCGGCCGCGGGGTTGCCGACGCTGGAGCGCATCGGGCCTTCGTGTGTGGCTGTCACTTGTAGCTCCGCTGGGCGAGGTGGACGTACTCGTACTCGAGGTCTTCCCGGTGCAGGACCGGGGGCTGGCCCTCCGGCGTCCACTCCCAGGCGGCGACGTAGGCGAAGTTCTCGTCGTCGCGCAGCGCCTCCCCGTCGGGCGTCTGGCTCTCCGCGCGGAAGTGGCCACCGCAGCTCTCGCGGCGGTGCAGGGCGTCGATGCACATCAGCTCGGCGAGCTCGATGAAGTCGGCGACCCGGCCGGCGTGCTCCAGCGTCTGGTTGAAAGAGTGCCAGTCGCCGGTCACCTTCAGGTTGGTCCAGAACTCCTTGCGGATCTCCTGGATGCGGTCGATGGCCTTGCGCAGGCCCTCGTCCGTGCGCTCCATGCCGCAGAGGTCCCACATCAGCTGGCCGACCTCGCGGTGGAAGGACGCCGGGGTGCGGTTGCCGTTGATGCTCAGCAGCTTCTGCACCTGCTCCTGCACGCCGGTGAGCGCCTCGACGGCGGCGGGGTGGCTCTCGTCGACCTTCTCGAACGGCCCGTCGGCGAGGTAGCTGCTGATCGTCGACGGGAGCACGAAGTAGCCGTCGGCCAGCCCCTGCATCAGCGCGGAGGCGCCGAGCCGGTTCGCGCCGTGGTCGGAGAAGTTGGCCTCCCCGATCACGAACATGCCCGGGATCGTCGACTGCAGGTCGTAGTCGACCCACAGCCCGCCCATCGTGTAGTGCACGGCGGGGTAGATCCGCATCGGGACCTCGTAGGGGTCCTCGCCCGTGATCTGGGCGTACATGTCGAAGAGGTTCCCGTACTTGGCCTCGACGGCCGGACGCCCGAGGCGCTCGATCGCCTCGGCGAAGTCCAGGTAGACGCCGAGCCCACCCGGGCCCACGCCGCGGCCCTCGTCGCAGACGTTCTTGGCCTGGCGCGAGGCGATGTCGCGGGGCACCAGGTTGCCGAACGAGGGGTAGAGGCGCTCGAGGTAGTAGTCGCGGTCGGACTCGGGGATGTCCCGCGGGTCGCGGTCGTCGCCGCGCTCCTTGGGCACCCACACGCGGCCGTCGTTGCGCAGCGACTCCGACATCAGGGTCAGCTTCGACTGGTAGTCGCCCTTGACCGGGATGCAGGTGGGGTGGATCTGCGTGTAGCAGGGGTTGGCGAAGTACGCGCCCCGCTTGTGCGCCCGCCAGATCGCCGTGGTGTTGGAGCCCTTGGCGTTGGTGGAGAGGTAGAAGACGTTGCCGTAGCCACCGCTGGCGATGACCACCGCGTCGGCGAAGTGCGTGCTGATCTCGCCGCTGACGAGGTCGCGGGCGACGATGCCGCGGGCGCGGCCGTCGACGACGATCAGGTCGAGCATCTCGGTGCGCGAGTGCTCCTCGACGGTCCCGGCCGCGATCTGCCGCTCCAGCGCCTGGTAGGCGCCGTAGAGCAGCTGCTGGCCCGTCTGGCCGCGGGCGTAGAAGGTGCGCGAGACCTGGGTGCCACCGAAGGAGCGGTTGTCGAGCAGGCCGCCGTACTCGCGGGCGAAGGGGACGCCCTGGGCGACGCACTGGTCGATGATGTTGACGCTGACCTCGGCGAGGCGGTGCACGTTGTTCTCGCGCGAGCGGAAGTCGCCGCCCTTGACCGTGTCGTAGAACAGCCGGTGCACGCTGTCGCCGTCGTTGCGGTAGTTCTTGGCGGCGTTGATCCCGCCCTGCGCGGCGACGCTGTGCGCGCGGCGCGGGCTGTCCTGGTACCAGAACGACTTCACGTTGTAGCCGGCCTCGCCCAGCGTGGCGGCGGCGGAGCCACCGGCCAGGCCCGTGCCGACGACGATGATCGTCATCTTGCGGCGGTTGGCGGGGTTGACCAGGCGGCCGCGGAACTTGCGCTCGCTCCAGCGCTCGCCGATCGGGACGTCGGTGGGGGCCTTGGTGTCGGCGATGGGCTCGCCGACGGTGAACAGCTCGAGAGGCATCTGGGGGAGCTCCTTAGTCGATGAGCCCGAAGAGGACGGAGAACGGCACCAGCAGGAATCCGAGGGTCAGGACGGTCGAGAACCCGAGGGCGAACAGGCTGACCGTCTTCTCGCGGCGCCGGTTGCTCTGGCCCAAGGTCTGCGTGGCGCTCCAGATGCCGTGCCGCAGGTGCATGCCCAGCAGGATCACCGAGATGGCGTAGAAGATCGTGACGAACGGGTTCTGGAAACTGGCGACGAGCCGGTCGTACGGCGTGCTGTCGAAGCCCTCGGCGTTCACCGCACCCAGGGTGAGGTCGAGGACGTGGTAGATGATGAAGGCGCCGACGATCACGCCGCCCCAGCGCATCGTCCGCGAGGCGTAGCTCTGGGCGGTGGCCTTCTTGGTCACGTAGCCCGACGGGCGCGCACGCTTGGCCTGGCGCCACAGCGAGACGGCGGCCCAGAAGTGCGCCACGACGGCGACCAGCAGCACGATCCGGATGACCCAGAGCGTGGTCTGCCCGGGCAGCGCCGGGTTGCCGACCGTGCGGATCCAGCCCGAGTACGAGTTGAACGCCTCGGCGCCGGAGAAGGCCTTCAGGTTCCCGATCACGTGCGCGATCAGGTACAGCACCATGATGATGCCGCTGACGGCCATCACGGCCTTCTTGAAGACCGAGTTGGTCTTCGCCACCTTCGGGGTCCTGCGCTGAGTGTGCTCCACCGTCACCACAAGTCCCCACGCTAGGACTACACGGTGCTTGCCACCAAGCCAACACGAGGTGACACGGCTCATGTAAGGCGACCCTCACCGCAGGTCGGAGGGGAGGCTCCCGGCATCCGTGCACGTCGGGGGCGCGCGGTGGTGGTCCAGGCGCCTCCGGTGGGGGATCGTGTCCTCGTGCCCACCCCCACCCGTGGATTCCTCGGCCGCCGCCGCGAGCGCGACCCGCGGCTGCCGCCCGGCCAGTACGACGTCGGCGCCGACTGGCCGGTGCTGACCGCCGAGCCGACCCCGCGCATCTCATCCGAGACCTGGAGCATCACCGTCGACGGGAAGGTGGAGTCGCCGACGACGTGGTCGTGGGAGGAGGCGCACCGGCTGCCGCCGTCGGAGTACCGCGGCGACATCCACTGCGTCACGACCTGGTCGAAGTTCGACACCCGGTTCTCCGGCGTCAGCGTCGACACGCTGCTCGATGCCGCCCGGCCGACCGCCGAGGCGCACTTCGTCATGGCGACGTCGAAGACCGGCTACACGACCAACCTGCCGCTGGCCGACGTCACCGGCGGCAAGGCGTGGTTGGTCTGGGACTTCGACGGTCGCCCGCTGACCCCGGAGCACGGTGGTCCCGTCCGGCTGCTGGTGCCGCACCTGTACTTCTGGAAGAGCGCCAAGTGGATCAGCAAGCTGACCCTGCTGGCCCGTGACCAGCCGGGCTTCTGGGAGCAGAACGGCTACCACGACCGCGGGGACCCGTGGCGGCAGCAGCGGTACCAGGGTGACTGAGGCCCCGGACCCGGTCGTGCTCGGCGCCGGGGTCCCCGGTGCCCCTGCCGGTGGCTGGCGGACGGCCACCGTCGCCGGCGTCCGTCGGCCGGTGCCGCGCTCGGTGCAGCTGCGGCTGGACGTCGCCGACCGGGTCGACCACCTGCCCGGGCAGCACTACGTGGTCCGGCTCACCGCCCCCGACGGGTACACCGCGCAGCGCTCCTACTCGGTCGCCTCCGCGCCCGGCGATCCGCTGGTGGAGCTGTTCGTGGAACGGCTGGACGACGGCGAGGTCTCCACCCACCTGGCCGACGTCGTGGAGCCGGGCGACGTGCTGGAGGTGCGCGGCCCCATCGGTGGCTGGTTCGTGTGGGACACGGAGAGCCCGGCGCTGCTGGTCGCCGGCGGCACCGGCGTCGTCCCGTTCGTGTCGATGCTGCGCACCGCCCGGGCGCTGGGACGCGCCGACCGGCTCCGGATCGCCGTCTCGGTCCGGACGCTGGAGCTGCTGCCCTACGCCGACGAGCTGCTCGCCGCCGGCGCGCTGGTCGTCACCACGCGGGAGCCGCACGGCATCCGGCCCGCCGGCCGGCTCACCGCCGCGGACCTCGTGCCGCTGTGGGAGCCGGGTCAGACGGCCTTCGTCTGCGGCTCGGCCGCGTTCGCCGGCGCGGCCACCCGGCTGCTGGAGACCCTGGGCATCCCGGCGGCGGACATCCGGGTGGAGCAGTTCGGGCCGAGCGGCTGAGGGGCCCGGCCGGGCCCCTCAGCCGCTCGGGTCGTCAGCCGGCCGCGGTCGGGTTCCCGGGGGTGAACAGCCACTGGTGGAACAGCTCGTCCAGCTGCTGCCCGGACACCTTCTCCGCGAGCGCGACGAACTCCTCGGTGGTGACCGTGCCGCCGGCCTGGGACGCCACCCACTCCCGGACGATCGCGAAGAACGCCTCGTCGCCCACCTCGGTGCGCAGCGCCTGGAGGGTCATCGCGCCGCGGTAGTAGACGGCGATGTCGAAGAGGTTCTCCGTGGCCGGCCCCGGGTCGCCGATGGTGAGCTCCCAGAACTCCGGCGGGGCGCCCGCGGCGATGGCGTCGAACTCCTGCTGCGGGCTGGACAGCCCTTCGCGCTCGAGCCAGAGCCACTCGGCGTACGTGGCGAACCCCTCGTTGAGCCAGATGTGCCGCCACTCGTCGATGCGCAGGAGGTCGCCGGTCCACTGGTGGGCCAGCTCGTGCACCACCACGAGGTCGCCGCTCACGGCGTCGGAGAAGAACGCCGACGCGTAGATCGGACGGGTCTGCGTCTCCAGCGCGAACTGGAACTCCGGGTGGTCGTCGACGATGCCGCCGGAAGCACGGAACGGGTACGGCCCGAAGACGCCGGAGAGGAAGTCGGTGATCTCCGGCTGCCGGGCCAGCGACCCCTCGGCCACCTCACCGACGGAGGCGCCCCCGGACCCCGGGTCGAGCTCCATGGTGAACAGGTCGGGGTCCAGCGCGTCCCAGTACCGGATGCCGTCGGCCCGGTACTCGCGCAGGTCGAACTCGCCGATCGCCAGCGTGACCAGGTAGGTGGCCATCGGCTCCTGCGCGCGCCAGTCCCAGGTGGTCCACCCGTGCGCGGTGCGGGTGCCGCGGAGGACGCCGTTGGAGACGGCCTCCAGGCCCTCCGGGACCGTGGCGCGGACGGTGACCGAGGCGGCGTCCCGGGGGTGGTCGTTCGCCGGGAACCAGGTGGCCGCGACGTCGGGCTGGCCGGCCACGATCGCGCCGTCGTCGGTGTGCATGAAGCCGGAGGTGCCGAACGCGTCGGTGATGGTCTGCGGAACGCCGTCGTAGGTCACCGTGGTGGCGAACCTCTGCCCCGCACGGGGCGCCTTGGCGGGGGTGACGGTGAGCTCGCCGCCCTCGCGCGCCCAGGCCGCGTCGCTGGAGCCCACCCGCACGGACCGGACCTCCATGCCCTCGAGGTCGAGGTTGAAGCTGGAGAGGTCCTGCAGCGCCCGGGCGGTGATCGTCGCGACCCCGTGGAGCACGTCGGTCGCCGGGTCGTACCGGACGTCCAGGTCGTAGTGGACGACGTCGTACCCGCCGTTCCCGTCGAGCGGGAAGTAGGGATCCCCGAGGCCGGGGGCGCCGGGGGACCCCGTGCGGGGCGGGTCGTCGCCGGCGGACGCGGTCCCGGCACCGAGGCCGAGCGCCACCACCGTCGTCATGGTCAGGATCGAGAGTTTCCGGGACATGGCTGCTCCTCCGAGCCGTCGCGGGTCTCCTGTGCGCGGAGACGGCGACGGTAACGGCTCGGTGCGGGCGCGATTCTCCGCGCCGACCCGCCGTGGCACCCCCGCCGCGTGGGACCACCGGGCGGTCACACGCGGTCGCTCGCTGCTACCGGCGGCCCGGCTCAGCGGTCGTCGCTGCGCGGCCGGCCGGGTAGAAGTGGGGGATGACGACGACCGCACCGCACCCGACCCGGACCCGGACTCGGGCGTCGGTCGGCGGCACGGCCGGGAGGGCATCCTCAAGTACACCGAGAGCCAGACCGTCGCCGTCCAGCGCAGGCTGCCGGTGGGGCCGGTGCCGGGGCTGCCGCTGGAGCGCTACGCGACGGTGGTGACCGCCGGGCTCCGGGCGCTCAAGCGGCTGCCGTTCCGCAGGTGAGCCCCTCGCCGCCCGGTGTCAGATCCAGCCGTGCCGGCGGGCCTCGGCGACGGCGGCGTGCCGGTTCGGCGCCCGCAGCTTCGCGGCGGCGGCGGAGAGGTGGTTGCGAACCGTGCCGGGGGAGAGGTGGGCGCGCGCGGCGATCTCCTCCACCGGCGCGCCGCCGGCGGCGAGCTCCAGGATGTCGGCCTCGCGCGGGGTCAGCGGGCTGTCCCCGGCGCTGATCGCCTCGGCGGCGAGCTCGGGGTCGACGTACCGGCCGCCGGAGTGCACCGTGCGGACGACGGTGGTCAGCACCCCGGCGTTCACCGTCTTCGGGAGGAACCCGCGCACCCCCGCCTCGAGCGCGCGCTTGAGGTGGCCCGGTCGGCCGTGCCCGGTGACGATCACCAGGCCGCAGCCGGGAAGGAACGCGGCCAGGTCGGCGGCGAGCGAGATGCCGTCGCGGTCGGGGAGCTGCAGGTCGAGGACGGCGACGTCGGGGGAGTGCGCCCGCGCCATGGCCAGCGCCTCGGCCGCGGAGGCCGCCTCCGCGACGACGTCGAGGTCGTCCTCCAGGGCCAGTAACGCGGCCAGCGCCGAGCGGATCAGGTTCTCGTCGTCGGCGAGCAGCACGCGGATCACCGGCGCACCGCCACCGGCACCGTGGCCTCCAGCGCGAAGCCGCCGTCCGCCGGCCGCGCCCGGAGTCGGCCGCCGAGGGCGGTCAGCCGTTCGGCGAGCCCGGTGAGGCCGTTGCCCCACTCCGTCCCGGGCGCGTCCGCTCCGTCGTTGACCACGGTCAGTCCTGCCTCCTGCTCGGTGACGGTCACGGTGATCGTGCACCGCGACGCACGGCTGTGCCGCAGCACGTTGGTCACCGCCTCGCGCACCACCCAGGCGAGCGCGCTCTGCAGGTGCTCGGGCAGCGCCGTCCCCGCGTCCTCGCCCGAGACGCTGCAGGCGACGCCGGCCGCGCGGAGCACCGAGCGGGCGCCCGCCAGCTCGCCGCCGAGGTCCGCCGAGCGGTAGCCGCGGACGACCTCCCGCACCTCCCGCAGCGACCCCTCGGCGATGCGGCTGATGTCGTCGAGCTCCTCGGCGGCCCCGGGCTGACCGCGCCGGACGAGCGCGCCGGCCAGCTGGCTCTTCACCGCGATGGTCGAGAGGTCCCGGCCCATGACGTCGTGCAGGTCGCGGGCGAACCGCAGCCGCTCCTCGGCCACCGCCAGCTGCAGCTGGACCTCCCGGCTGCGGGCCATCTCCTGCACGACGTCGAGCACCCAGACGGAGAACCGGAAGGCGAGCACCACCCCGATCACCGCCAGGGTGAGCGCGGTCCCCTGCGCCACCGCCGCGGGGGCCGGCGTCCCGTCGAGGTAGGCGGCGAAGCCGCTGAGCACCCCGATGGTGAGCGTGTGCGGCAGCAGCTGCCGGGTGGTCCAGACCGTCGCGCACGCGGTCAGCACCGTGCCCAGGGGCAGCGCCACCGACCACGGCACGGCGGGCGACGGCTCCCCGGTGCCGAACGCCCAGGCTCCCGCCGCCGCCATCAGCCCCGCGGCGGCGAAGGCGCCGAGGACCGTGCGCCGGGGCAGCGGCTCGCCGCGGCCGTGCGCGGCCAGACCGCGGCGGGTCACCACCACCCCGCCGACCGCCGTGGCGACGGACCCGGCGAAGAACAGGCCGACGGCGAGATCCGGGACCGGCTCGGCGGCCGCGCCGAGCACCGCGACGGCGAAGAGCGGGATCGCGCCGAGGAACGTGTAGAACGACCACCGCGTGTAGAGCTCGATGCGCTCGGGGTCGGAGCGGCTGCCCCACCAGCGGGTCACGGTCGGCACGGCGCCCATGCTGCCCGACCGGCGCGCCGTCGCCGGGCTCACCGCCGTGGCGCCCAGCGGAACCCCCGCCGGGCGAGCACGCCGGCGACGACGAGCCAGCCCGCGAGCACCGCCAGCGGCAGCGTCGCCGCGCTCCACGCGCCGGCCCAGTCCACCGCCTCGCCGCTCCAGGTCTGCCCCGCCAGACCGAGCTGGCTCAGCTCGACGGCCGGGGTGAGCGGCAGGAACCGGGCCGCGGTGGCGAGCGGGTCGGGCAGCACGGAGAGCGGGAAGAACAGCCCGGACAGCGTGGTGGAGACCAGCAGCAGCGGGAGCGCGGTGATCTGCGCGCTCTCGGGCGTGCGGGTGAACGCGGTGCTCGCGGCCGCCAGCAGCAGCATCAGCGCGCCGCCGCCGATCAGTGCCACCAGCGGCAGGACGACGTCCACCGGCATCGCCCACTCGCCGAGGACGGCGATCCCGGCGCCGACGAGGACCACCTGGCCCACCGTGATCAGCAGGGTCGGTGTGGCGGTCCCGAGGATCACCTCCGCGCCGGTGAGCTCGCCGGTGCGCATCCGCTGCAGGACCAGGTCCTCCCGGCGGGCGACGAACGTGGTGAGCAGGTTGGTGTAGGTCAGGAAGACCAGCATCACGCCGATCGCGCTGACCAGCAGCCGGGGGCCGACCGGGACCGCGCCGTCACCGAAGCCGAGCAGCGGGACGGCAGCGACCAGCAGCAGCGGCAGCACCGCCGAGTTCACCACGGCGGTGCGGTTGCGCAGGTAGAGCCGGGTCTCGGCGCCGGCGAGGGCGAGGGTGCGCCGGAGCCGGCTCGGCCCGGCGGGCGACGTCGTGGACGGGGCGGTGGACGTGGGGGCGGGCATCAGGCGCTCCTGCTCTCGGGGGCGGATCGGTCGGTGATCGGGGAGGCGCCGTCGGCGACGGCCAGGAAGGCCTGCTCCAGGGAGGCCGACCGCGCCTGCAGGCCCGCCAGCTGGACGTCGTGGTCGGCGGCCCAGGCCAGCAGCGTGGTCAGCGCCGCCTGGAGGTCGCGGGTGTGCAGCTCGACCCGGGGAGCGGGGGCGACGAGCCGGGTACCGGGCAGCGGCGGCAGCGGGGGAACGTCCCGGTCGAGGGTGAAGCGGACGGTGGCCGGCTGGGCCGCGGTGATCTCGACCGGGGTGCCTTCCAGCTCGATCCGGCCGGCGCGCAGGATGGCGATCCGGTCGGCCAGCTCCTCGGCCTCCTCGAGGTGGTGGGTGGTGAGCACGACCGCCGTCCCGCCCCGCACCATCTCCTGCACCAGCGACCACACCGTCCGCCGGCTCTCCGGGTCCAGGCCGGTGGTGGGCTCGTCGAGCACCAGGACGCGCGGCCGGCCCAGGAGGGCGAGGGCGAGGTCCAGGCGGCGGCGCTCGCCGCCGGAGAGGCTGCGCACGCGGACGTCCGTCCGGCCGGTCATGCCGACCTGCGCGAGCGCCTCGTCCACCGGGCGCGGGGACGTCAGGGTCCGCGCCCAGGTGGACACCGTCTCGCCGACGGTGAGATCGCCGGGCAGGCCGCTGCTCTGCAGCAGCACTCCCAGGTGCGGGCGGACGGCGGCGGGCTCGCGGTGGGGATCGGCGCCCAGGATCCGCACGGTGCCCCCGTCGGGCCGGGCCAGCCCCTCCAGCACCTCCAGCGCGGACGTCTTGCCGGCGCCGTTGACGCCGAGCAGCGCGAACACCTCGCCGGGGTGCACCTCGAAGGAGATGCCCCGGACGGCTTCGAAGTCGCCGTAGCGCCGGCACAGGTCCACGACCTCGACCGCCGGTGGCGCGTCCGGCCGCGGTCCTGGCCGGGCGCGGGGGGAGTGGTCGACGGTGGTCATCCAGAACCTCCTCGGCGCGCCCCGCCGGCCGCCGTCGGGCCGGTTCTCCGGGTCGCACCCCCCACGTTGCCGCCCGGTCGGGCGCTGCACAGGTGCCGTCGTTCACGACCTGCGCCGCCGTCCGCACGCCCGACCCGTGACGCGTGTCATGGTCTGGCACGACGGCGGGCCGTCGTGCACGGTGACGGTCGGGGTGCCGGGCGGCGGTCGCAGCCGCCGTGACCGGCGAGGGCCGAGGAGGCGATGTGGAGGATCTGGCCGCCAGGGCCCTGGCGGGGCTCATGATCGGGTCGGGTGCCGGCCGCACCGTCGTCCCCGGGTACTTCCGGGGGCTCGTGCCGCCGTGGGTGCCGGCGCCGAGTGCGGCGGTCGCGGTCAGCGGCGCCGCCGACGTGCTCGCGGGGGTGCTGCTCACCCGTCCCGCCACCCGCCGGGCGGGAGCCTGGCTGGCCGCCGCCCTCGTCACCGCGTACCTGCCGGCCCACCTCGACCCGTTGCGCCGCGCGTCGACGGCGACCCGGCTGTTCGACCGGCGGCCGGGCATCGCCGCGCGGCTGCTGGTGAACGTCAGCTACATCGGCTGGGCGGTGGCTGTCGCCCGCGGTGCGGAAGGCCGCAGTCGAGGACGCGGCGCGCCTCGGTCAGCACCGCGGGGCTGAGCACCGGCGCCCAGGCTTCGGCGAGGCGGTGGAAGTACGCGCCGTGCTGCTCGACGAACCCGGGGGCGTGCTCGGCGACGTCGAGCTCGTTGACCAGGCTGAGGTCGGCGAAGGCGCGCAGCTGCGCGCCGTCCAGCCGCTCGACGTCGCGGGTCCGGCGATCGTGCAGGAGACCGGTCGACGCCAGGTCCTCCCACGTCCGGTCGCGGTCGCAGCTGCCGTACCGATGGACCAATGCCTCCGCGGCCGCACCGATGATCGCCGCGAGCAGCGGCCGCTCGTCGTCGGCGAGCAGCCGGACGTCGAACCCGTCGGTGCCGTACACCGCGTGCGCCCGGCCGGCGAGCTGCACGTCGGGGGTGGCGCCCAGCCGGGCGAGCGTTCGCTGCACCCGCTCCAGGTGCGCGGCCAGCGTGCCGCCGGGATGGCCGATCTCCTCGGCGCCGCGTGCGCGGAGCAGCGCAGCCAGGCGCTCGTCGGGAATGGTCATCACCGGACCGTAGCCACGCCGCCGATGACCGGCGATGAGCACGATCACGTGTGGGGGCGGGACCGCTCCGGGTAGGGCCGCGCCAACGCGCCGCCCGGTCCCCGGTCCCGGTGTCGACGATCGGAGGAGCACCGTGGAGGACCAGGAGCAGGACCGGAAGCGCGCGGAGCTGGGCGAGACCGACGTCCCCGCCGAGGACGAGGTCGCCGAGGCGTTCGAGAAGATCGTCAGCGAGGGTGCGCAGCGCCTGCACCGCCGGTGGCGGGAGGTGCTGGCAACGGGGCTGGCCGGCGGGCTGGAGATCGCCGTCGGCGTGCTCGCCCTGCTGGCGGTCCTGGAGGCCACGGGCAGCGAGCTGCTCGCCGGCCTGGCGTTCAGCATCGGCCTGATCGCGCTGATGCTCGGGCGCAGCGAGCTGTTCACCGAGGGCTTCCTGGTCCCGGTCACCGCGGTGTTCGCCGGGCGGGCGAGCACCGCCCAGCTGGCGAAGCTGTGGGCCGGGACGCTGGTCGCCAACCTCGTCGGCGGCTGGCTGGTCATGTGGGTGGTCGTCCTCGCCTTCCCCGAGCTGGCGGACACCGCCGTCGAGTCGGCGGCGCACTTCGTCGAGGCGCCGCTGGACGTCCAGGCGGTCTCCCTGGCCTTCCTGGCCGGCAGCGTGATCACGCTGATGACGCGCATGCAGCACGGCGCGCACTCCGAGACGGGGAAGATCGTCGCCTCGGTGATCGGCGGCTTCCTGCTCGCCGGGCTGGTGCTGTTCCACTCGATCCTGGACTCGCTGCTGATCTTCGGCGCGCTGCACGCCGGCGCCCCGTTCGGCTACATCGACTGGCTGGGCTGGTTCTGGTACACCGTGCTGCTCAACATGGCGGGGGGGCTGTTCGTGGTCACCCTGATTCGCCTGGTGCGGAGCAAGGAGCTGATCGAGCGGGAGCGCGCGGCCGTCGCCTCCGGCCACTGAGCAGCGCGCCTCCGGCCGGTCGCGGCGGGCTCCCGCCATCCTGGCGGCGTGATCGAGCTCGACGGTCTGACCAAGCGCTACCGCGCCCGGGTCGCCGTCGACCGGCTGACGGTCACGGTGCAGCCCGGCCGGGTCACCGGCTTCCTCGGGCCCAACGGCTCGGGCAAGACGACGACGATGCGCTGCGTGCTGGACCTGGCCCGGCCCACGGCAGGGACGGCGACGGTGCTGGGCCGGCCGTACCGCGAGCTGGCTCACCCGGTGCGGGAGGTCGGTGCGCTGATCGACCCGCGCGCCCGCCACCCGGGGCGCACCGCCCACGCCCACCTGCTCGCGCTGGCGCGGAGCAACGCGCTGCCGCGGCGCCGGGTGGACGACGTGATCGGGCTGGTCGGGCTGGAGCCGGTCGCCCACGAGCGGGTGCGGGGCTTCTCCCTCGGCATGGCGCAACGACTCGGCATCGCCGCCGCCCTGCTCGGTGACCCGCAGGTCCTGCTGCTCGACGAGCCGGTCAACGGGCTCGATCCGGAGGGGATCCGGTGGGTGCGCGAGCTGCTGCGCGATCTCGCCCACGAAGGGCGGACCGTGCTGGTCTCGAGCCACCTGATGAGCGAGATGCAGGACACCGCCGACCACCTCGTCGTCCTCGGCCGTGGCCGGCTGCTCGCCGACGTCCCGATGGGCGAGCTGCTCGGCGCGCACGTCGCCGTCCGGGTGCGCAGCCCGCAGGCCCCGCTCCTGGCGTCGGCGGTGCAGCGCGCCGGCGGCTCGGTCGAGCTGGAGATCGACGGGTCCCTGCGGGTCGACGGGCTGGCGGCCGCCGAGGTCGGGGACCTCGCGCACGACCTCGGCGTGCGGCTGCACGAGCTCAGCCCGGTCGCCACCTCCCTCGAGGAGGCGTACCTGGAGCTGACCGGCGACGACGTCGAGTACCGGGCGGTCACCCCGTGAGCCGCGGCGTGCCGTTCTCCGCGGTCGTGGGCAGCGAGTGGACCAAGCTGCGGTCGACGCGCTCCACCTGGTGGTGCTCGGCGCTGTTCGTGCTGCTGGCCGGCGGCGCGGGCTGGCTCGCCGCGGCCACCACGCAGGCGGCTCCGCGCGCGGACCTCGCGGTGAGCTCGGCGCTCACCGGGTTCGGCTTCGGCCCCGTGCCGCTGGTGGTCCTCGGCGTGCTGGTGGTCAGCAGCGAGTTCCGCACCGGGCTGGCGCTGGCCACCTTCACCGCGGTGCCGCGCCGAGGTCGGCTGCTGCTCGCAAAGACCGTCGTCGTCGTCGCCTGGAGCGTGCTCCTCACCGCGGTCGTGGCCGCCTTCTGCCTGCTGGCCGCCACCCGGCTCACCGCCGTCCCCGGCGGCATCCCGCCCACCGATGCCGATGTGCTGCGCCAGCTGTGGCTGCAGGTCGCCGGGGCGGCGCTCACCGGGGTGCTCGCCGTCGGCCTGGGGGCGGTCCTGCGCTCGAGCGCCGGCGCCCTCGGCGCCGCGCTCGCCCTGGTGCTGGTGCTCCCGCCGGTGCTCGCGATCGCCGGCACGGAGCTCAGCGTGCGGGTCTCGCGCTGGCTGCCGGCGTTCCGGGTGGGGGAGGACGCCTTCCTCGCGGCGGCGACCTCGTGGCAGACCGGCCTGCTCGTGGCCGGCGCCTGGGCGGCGGCGGCCTGGCTGCTGGGTGCGGCGCTGCTGGTGCGCCGCGACGTCTAGCTCCGCACGGCCCGGCGGATCGCCGACACGTACCGGGCGGTGGCCACCCGCTGGAGCGCCAGGCTCAGCGGACCCGCCAGTCGGGCGGCGGGCGAGGCCAGGCGGAAGAAGACCCGGATCGTGTAGACGACGTCCCCGTCGTCGGTGAGCCGGACGGTGAACCGCTCCTCGCCGCTCTCCGGGTGGCCGGGCAGCGTGCCGTAGGCGAAGCCCCGCTCGTTCCCCTCGGTGGCGGCCCACACGACGCGGCAGGGGATGTCGTACCCCAGCCGCGGCAGCCCCGCGGTCAGGACCACGACGGTGCCCGGTACGCCGGCCGGCCCCGAGGCGCGGATCCGCAGGCCGGCACCGCGCTGCGCCCGCCAGCCGAGCACCGCGGCGGCCGCCCGCTCGAAGGCCGCCGGCCCGGCGCCCACGACCGCGGAGTGCTCCGCGTGGTGGTAGCCGGCCGGCAGCGCCTCGCCCCCCGTGGCGCCCACCTCGGCGTAGGTGAACGGCGCCTCGGCGAGCAGTGCCGGATCGGTCGCGCGCAGGAGGCCCACGTCCCCAGTGTCCCGTCCACCCGCTCCCGCTGCCGGGTGCGGTCAAGGGGCCCGCGGTGCCGCGAGCGCCGCTGCGGCTCGGCGACGCGGACGGGTACCTCCGCGTCGGGCACGACGCGGGCAGCCGCACCGGGCGTAGGTTGACCCCACTGTGCTGCCCGCTGTCACCGCCACCCGCTACGTCACCCCGCTGCGCGAGGGTGGGTCGCTGCCCGGGCTCATGGAGGCCGACGACCTGGGCACCTACGTGGTGAAGTGGCGCGCGGCGGGGCAGGGCGTGAAGGTGCTGGTCGCCGAGGTCGTCTGCGCCGAGCTCGCCCGGGCGCTGGGGCTGCCGGTGCCGGCGCTGGTCACCGTCGACGTCGTCCCCGAGCTGGCCGTGGGCGAGCCCGACCACGAGGTGCAGGAGCTGCTGCAGCGGTCGGCCGGTCGCAACCTCGGGCTGGACTACCTCCCCGGCGCGCTGGACTTCGAGGCCGGCGCCGACGGGGTCGACCCGGAGCTCGCCGGCCGGGTGCTGTGGTTCGACGCGCTGATCGGCAACGTCGACCGCTCCTGGCGGAACCCAAACATGCTGTTCTGGCACGGTCGGCTGCAGCTGATCGACCACGGAGCCGCGCTCACCTTCCACCACCACTGGCCGGGGGCGGCAGCGGCCGTGGCCCGGCCCTACGACGCGTCCGCGCACGCCCTGGTCGAGTGCGCCCCCGACGTGCCCGCGGCCGACACGGCGCTGGCCCGCCGGGTCACCCGGGAGCTGCTGGACCGCGTGCTGGCGCAGGTGCCCGACGAGTGGCTCGACGACCCGCAGGCCGGTGCCGCGCCCGACGCCGTACGGTCCCGGTACGTCGAGCAGCTGCTCGCCCGGCTGGACGCCCGCGCGGCCTGGCTGCCCGGGGTGGTCGCCGCGGCCGCCGCCGGGGGAGCGGGCCGCCGGCGGGCGCCGCGCGGGGAGAACCGGCCCGCGTGGCTGGGGCCGCCGCCGCCGGAGGGGATCAGCCAGCGATGAAGGACACCTTCGAGTACGCGGTGCTGCGGGTGGTCCCGCGCGTCGAGCGGGGGGAGTTCCTCAACGCCGGCGTCCTCGTCTACTGCCGGCAGCGCGACTACCTGGGCTCGCGGCTGCACCTCGACGTCGACCGGTTGCGCGCGCTGGACCCCACCGCCGACCCGGTGGCCATCGGCCGGGCGCTCCAGGCGGCCGCGGACGTCTGCTCGGCCGATCCGGGCGTCGGTGCGGCCGGTCGGGAGGCGCTCGGGGCCCGGTTCCGCTGGCTCACCGCGCCCCGCAGCACCGTCGTCCAGCCGGGCCCGGTGCACACCGGCCTGACGGCCGACCCCGACGCCGAGGCCGACCGGCTGCTGCGCGTGCTGGTGCTCCCGGTCGAGGGCTGACCCCGACCTCGGCTGCGGTCGGGCAACCGCCGGCGGCTCCGGCGCGGCCGTCGCGGTGCTGCCCGTCACCGGACGCGGGCCGTCACCCGTCACCCACGGCGCGTGGCGCAAACGGTGGCCAGGAGGTCAGCGCTCGTTCACTGCTCGGTCACGTCGTGGTGGCCGGAGCCGGTTTGGCTTCGCGCGCCCGACTTCCTCTCGACCCAGAGGGTTCTGATGACCGACATCCTCGAGCCGCGCAAGCGCGCGCTGCTGCCCCTGCTCTCCGGCATCCGGCACGGCAGCCGCAGCCACACGACCTGCTTCTACAAGTGCGGCAACGCCTGCGACAGCGCCATCCCCAACCCGACGGACAACCCGACCTTCGCGGCTGTGGTCCAGCAGTCGTTCAGCCGGCGCAACCTGCTGAAGGCGGCCGGCGTCAGCGCCCTGGTCGTCGCGGCCGGACCGGCTCTCCCGGCCGCGGCCCAGACCTCGTCGTCCCGCCGCGGTGGTGCCGCCGACGGGGCCCTGACGTTCCAGCCGGTCCAGCAGAACTTCCTCGACGAGCTGGTCGTCCCCACCGGGTACGCCTCCAGCGTGGTCATGCGCTGGGGTGACCCGGTGCTGCCCGGGGCGCCGCCGTTCCGCATCGACCGGCAGACGCCCGAGGCCCAGGCCAAGCAGTTCGGCTACAACTGCGACTTCATCGGGTGGCTGCCCCTGGACGACCGCAACGCGCTGCTGGTGGTGAACCACGAGTACACCGACGAGCAGCTGATGTTCGCCGGTGTCGCCGACGAGGAGGGCGCGGGCGACATCCCCGACGAGTACAAGCGCGTCGCGATGATGGCGCACGGCATCTCGGTGGTGAAGGTCCGCCGGGAGGGTCCGGCCGGTCAGTGGCGGGCCACGCGGGAGCGCGACCGCAACCGCCGGATCACGACGGACACCCCCTTCCAGCTGACCGGGCCGGCCGCCGGGTCCGAGTACCTGCGGACCAGCGCCGACCCCGAGGGGCGCACCGTCCTGGGCACCCTGAACAACTGCGCGGGGGGCGTCACGCCGTGGGGCACGACGCTGCACGGCGAGGAGAACTTCAACCAGTACTTCGGGACGACGGCGCCGATCAGCGAGGCCACCCAGATGGCGGCGCTGCGCCGGTACGGCGTCAGCGCCGAGGACGTCCCGACCCGCAAGTGGCACACCGTCGACCCGCGGTTCGACCTCAGCAAGGAGCCCAACGAGGTCAACCGCTTCGGCTGGGTGGTCGAGCTCGACCCGTACGACCCCACCTCGACGCCCAAGAAGCACACCGCCCTGGGGCGCTTCAAGCACGAGGGTGCCGATGTGCGGATCGCCGAGGACGGCCGGGTGGTCGCGTACTCGGGCGACGACGAGCGCTTCGACTACATCTACAAGTTCGTGTCGAAGAAGAAGTACCGGGAGGGCACCGACCGGGCGACGCGGCAGCACAACATGACCCTGCTGGAGGAGGGCGACCTCTACGTCGCCCGCTTCACCGGCGACTCGCCGGCCGCCGAGATCGACGGCAGCGGGCAGCTGCCCGCCGACGGGGAGTTCGACGGGGTCGGGCACTGGATCCCGCTGGTCAAGGACGGCCGGTCGATGATCCCGGGCAAGGACGTCGCGTGGGTCCTGGTCTTCACCCGCCAGGCCGCCGACCGGCTGGGCAAGCTGCTCGACGAGAACGGTGACTTCCCGGACCCGGACAACGTCCAGGTCATCGATCCCTCGAAGGTGCCGACCAAGATGGACCGGCCCGAGGACATCCAGACCAACCCGGTCAACGGCCGGGTGTACGCGGCGCTGACCAACAACTCGAACCGGACCGGTCAGAACGGCCGGCCGGGGGCGGACGAGGCGAATCCGCTCACCCGCTCCTGGGCGTTCGTGCCCGCCGACGACGAGGCCGGCACGCCGGCGAGGTTCGAGGAGCGGCCGGGCAACCGCAACGGGCACGTCATCGAGTGGGAAGAGGTCGGGTCGGCCACCGGGGAGACCTTCAACTGGCGGATCTTCCTCCTCTGCGGCGACCCGGAGTACCCCGGCACGTACTTCGCCGGGTACGACAAGTCGCAGGTCAGCGCCATCTCGTGCCCGGACAACCTGGAGTTCGACCCGGCCGGCAACCTGTGGATCTCCACCGACGGGAACGTGCTCTCCACGCGGAACCAGGAGGCGGGCACCATCGGGGGCACGAACGACGGGCTCTTCGCCGTTCCCACCCAGGGCCCGGAGCGCGGCCACCTCAAGGCGTTCCTCACCGTGCCCATCGGCGCCGAGTGCAGCGGGCCGATGATCCCGTCGGACGGCCGGTCGGTGTTCGTCTCCGTGCAGCACCCCGGTGAGACGACCGGCTCCACGGTGGAGAACCCGTCGAGCCGGTGGCCCGACATGCAGGCGTACCGGCCGTTCCCGCGGCCGAGCGTCGCCGTCGTCTACCGCCCGGACGGTGGCCGCATCGGCAGCTGAGAGGAGCGCGAGCCCCGCACCGGTCCGGTGCGGGGCTCGCGTCGTCTCAGGGCAGGAGGGCGTCGATGCGGCGGGCCAGCTCCAGGTCCAGCTCGCTCACCCCGCCGGCGGAGTGGCTGACCAGCGTCAGGTGCAGGCGCCGGAACCGCAGGTCGACGTCCGGGTGGTGGTCCAGCTCCTCCGCGACGTCCGCGATCGCGACGATCGCGGCGACGGCGGCGCGGAAGCTCGGCAGCTCGACGGTGCGGCGGATGCCGTCGACGTCCCCCGACCACAGCGGGAGGGCGCGGAGCGCGGCGGCGAGCTCGTCAGGGGAGAGGCGGGGTGGGCGCGGCATCCGCCCATGGTGACGTGAGGGAACGGCGGCGACGTACTGGAACGGCCTCGTCCCCGGGGCCCGCGGCGCGGGGAGGGACGAGGCCCTTTCAGGGGTGGTTCCTCAGAGGTGCAGGCCGCACTCGGTCTTGGTGGAGCCGGCCCAGCGCCCGGCCCGCGGGTCCTCGCCCGGCGCGACCGGCCGGGTGCAGGGCGCGCAGCCGATCGAGCCGTAGCCGATCTCGAACAGCGGGTTCACCGGGACCTGGTGCTCGGTCGTGTAGGCGTCGACGACGTCCTGGGTCCAGGCCGCCATCGGGTTGACCTTCACCATGCCGCGCTTGGCGTCCCAGTCGACGAGCCGGGTGCCGGCGCGCGTCGGCGACTCGTCGCGCCGCACGCCCGAGCCCCAGGCCGTGAACCCGGCCAGCGCCTGCGCCAGCGGCTTCACCTTGCGCAGCTCGCAGCAGAGGTCCGGATCCCGGTCGTGCAGCTTCGGCCCGAAGGCGAGGTCCTGCTCCGCCACTGTCTGCGGCGGGGTGACGTTGTGCAGCGTGATCGGCAGCACGCTGCTGACCCAGTCGCGGGTCCCGATCGTCTCGGCGAAGTGGTAGCCGGTGTCGAGGAAGACCACGTTGACGCCGGGGATCACCCGGGAGGCCAGGTGCGACAGCAGCCCGTCGGCCATGGACGACGTGATCGCGAACTGGTCGCCGAAGGTCTCCCCGGCCCAGCGCAGCACGGCCAGCGCCTGCTCCACCGGGTCGGCGATGCCCTCGAAGCGGGCATCGGCGTCGGCGGCGAGTTCCGGTGTCGGTGCGATCGCAGTGGTCATTCCGGCACCCCCGTGGCGAGCAGTCGGACGGTGAACGCACGGAGGCAGGCGCCGCAGCGCCAGCCACCGGCCGACTCCCCGTCGTAGGGGGTCAGCTCCTCGTCCCCGCAGTACGGGCAGTGGAACACCGGCAGCTGCCGGGTCCTTCCCGGCTCCGGCTCCTCGGTCACAGCAGCCAGGCCTCCTCGGCGCGGGAGACGTAGTGGGCGAAGGACTCGCCCGGCGTCCGGCGGTCGAGGAAGCCGCGCAGCACGCGCTCGCAGTAGTCGGCGGTCTCCGCCTTCGTCACCTTGTGCCCGCGGAACTTGCGACCGAAGGTGGCCTCCACCCCGAGGTGGCCGCCGAGGTGGACCTGGAAGCCCTCGACCATCTCGCCGGTGTCGTCGCGCACCATCGAGCCCTTGAAGCCGATGTCGGCGGTCTGGAAGCGGGCGCAGCTGTTCGGGCACCCGTTGACGTTGATGCCGATCGGCACGTCGAAGTCCGGCAGCCGCCGCTCCAGCTCGGCGTAGAGCTCCTGCGCGTGCTGCTTGGTCTCCACGATCGCCAGCTTGCAGAACTCCAGGCCGGTGCAGGCCATCGTGCCGCGGCGGAACGCGCTCGGGCGCACCTGCAGGTCGTGCTCGGCCAGGGCCTCGACCAGCGCCTCCACCCGCTCGTCGGGGACGTCGAGGATGACCAGCTTCTGCTGCGTCGTCGTCCGGATGCGCCCCTGCCCGTACTCGTCGGCGAGGTTCGCGATCGTGGTGAGCAGCGAGCCGGTGATCCGGCCGGTGCGCAGCGCGAAGCCGACGGCGTTGTTGCCGTCCTTCTGCTTGGCGACGCCGACGTGGTCGCGCTGGTCGTGCTTCGCGGGGGCGGGCGCCGGGCCGTCGGGCAGCGCCTCCTCCAGGTACTCGTCCTGCAGCACCTGGCGGAACTTCTCCGGGCCCCAGTCGGCCATGAGGAACTTGATCCGGGCCCGGTTGCGCTGCCGGCGGTAGCCGTAGTCGCGGAAGACCGACGTGCAGGCGGCCCAGACGTCGGTGACCTGGTCGGGCCGGACGAAGACGCCGATCCGCTGGGCGAACATCGGGTTGGTGGACAGCCCGCCACCGACCCACAGGTCGTAGCCGGCCTCGCCCGCCTCGTTCACGACGCCGACGAACGAGACGTCGTCGATCTCGGGCTCGGTGCAGTGGTCGACGCAGCCGGACATCGACGTCTTCCACTTGCGGGGCAGGTTGCTGAACTCGGGGCTGCCCACGTACTTGGCGACGGTCTCGGCGATGACGTCGGTGGCGTCGATGACCTCGTCCTCGAGGATCCCGGCCAGCGGGCAGCCGAGCATCACGCGCGGCACGTCGCCGCAGGCCTCCATCGTGGAGAGGCCCACCGACTCCAGCCGCCGCCAGATCTCGGGCACGTCCTCGATGCGGATCCAGTGGTACTGCACGTTCTGCCGGTCGGTGACGTCGGCGACGTCGCGGCCGAACTCGGTGCTGATGCCGCCGAGGACGCGCAGCGCGTCGCTGGTCAGCTGCCCGCCGTCGATGCGCGCGCGCATCATGAAGTAGGAGTCCTCGAGCTCCTCGGGCTCCAGCACGGCGGTCTTGCCGCCGGGGATGCCCTGGGCGCGCTGGGTGTAGAGGCCCATCCAGCGCATGCGACCCCGCAGGTCCCCGGGGTCGATGCCGTCGAAGCCGGTCTTCGAGTAGATGTCCAGGATCCGCTGGCGCACCTCGAGGCCGTCGGAGTCCTTCTTCATCCGCTCGTTGGGGTTGAGCGGTTCGCGGTAGCCCAGCGCCCACTGGCCCTGACCGCGTTGCGGCCGGTTGCTGCTCCGGGTGGGGGTGCTCACGTGGCGTACTTCTTCCTGCGCTCGCCGACCGCCCGGCAGCCGGCCGGGGTGGGAGGCGCTGCTGGTTCGGGACGCAGCGGGACAGCTGCGCGAGGGACCTGGGTCAGCGCGCGGCGCGACAGGCGGCGCTGGAGACGAGCGCCAGGTCGATGTGCAGACGCGCGACGAGGAGACTGCCGCGGTCGGTCATGTCGCGATCCTCCCACATTCCGGGCGGCCCGGTGCAGGGCTCACCCGACGGGGCGGGGAGGCCGCGCCCCGTCGGCCGGTGCGTCGTGGCCGCCCTCGGTCGGCACGGGCTCGCTGAAGGACCGCCACGCGGCGTCGAGCGCGACCAGCTCGGCTGCGTGCGGGGGGAGCTGCCCGGCGACGACGTCGGCCACGGTCACCCCCTCGAGCACCCGGCGGTAGGCCTCGCGGGCGGCGACCCACACCTCGGCCAGGCCGGTGGCGGCGCCGGGGTAGCTGACGTCCTCCGGCCGCTGGCCGTGCACCTCGGCGAGGAAACCCTGCTCCACCCGCATCACGCGGGCGATCGAGATCTCCGACGCGGGCAGGGCCAGCCGGTACCCGCCGTCCCGGCCGCGCTGGCTGGTGACCAGGCGGGCGTGCTGCAGGTCGGCGAGGATGGCCTGCAGGAAGCGGTTGGGGATGTCCTGGGCGGTCGCGATCCGATCGCAGGTCAGCGCCTCCGGGGCCGCCGCGGCGAGCTCCACGACGGCTCGGACGGCGTAGTCGACCCGGGCGTTGATGCGCACGCTGCCCATACTGCCGTGATCTGGGAGAGTGCCCGGGTGTTCCAGCTGCGTTTCACCACCTCGGTGGAGGCGCCGCTGACCGTGGCGTTCGACGTCGCCCGTGCCCTGGGCCGGCCCTGGCCGTTCCCGCTGGCGGAGGTCGTCGCGGTGCGGCCGGAGCGGGACGTGTTCACCGCTGCGGTCGGGTCGGGCGGCTGGGTCACCCACTCGCGCTGCTTCTCCGCCACCGGCGCCGGCACGCTGGTCGAGGAGCAGGTCGCCTGGGAGACCGGGCTGCCCGGCGCGGTGGGGGCCGTCGTCGACCGGGTCGTGCTGCGGCGCCGGATCGCCCGTGCCATGCGGGCGCACCTGGACGCGTACGCCGCGGCGGCCGCGCTGCGGGCGCGCGAGGTCGTGCAGGTCGTCGGTGCCGCGCTGGTCGAGGGGGACCGGGTGCTGGTGGCGCAGCGCTCGGGCGGGCCCTTCGACGGCTGCTGGGAGTTCCCCGGCGGCAAGGTCGACCCGGGGGAGACCGACCGGGCGGCGCTCGTGCGGGAGTGCGCCGAGGAGCTCGGGGTGGCGGTCGTGCCCGAGTCCTTCCTGGGGGAGGTGCTCCTGGACGGTGTGGTCGGCGGCGGTGCGCCCGGGGCCTCGACGATGCGGGTGTGGGAGGCGCGGATCGCCTCCGGCCGGCCGGAGGCGCGGGAGCACACCGAACTGCGCTGGGTCGGCGCCGCCGACCTCGACGCGCTCGACTGGATCCCCGCCGACCGCCCCCTGCTCCCCGCCGTCCGGGCACTGCTCGCCCGCCGCTGAGCGCCGGCGGGGCCGTGGAGCCGTCTCGCCACCGTCGGAACGGGAACGGGCGCCGCTCCCGGTGGGAGCGGCGCCCGTCGTCGCCGTAGCCCCTGTGCGAGGGGTGCGGAGGCCTTACTTGAAGGCGTCCTTCACCTTCTCGCCGGCCTGCTTGAGGCTGCCCTTGGACTCTTCCTTCTTGCCCTCGGCCTGGAGGTCGCGGTCGTCGGTGGCGTTCCCGAGCGCCTGCTTCCCCTTGCCGGACAGCTCCTCGATCTTGCTCGTCGTCTTGTCCGTGCCGCTCATCGCAGTACCTCCGGTCGTCGGTTGCTCGGAGCGGTCGTACCCGCCCCGACGTTCCCCGACACGCGCACCGGAAAGCCTCCGGTCCACCTGCGCCCGTGGCGGGAGGACCGCCCGCCGGATGCCCTGCGAGGCGTGGAAGTTACGGTCAGCGCGCGGATCGTGAGCCCAGGTCACAACTCGATGACGTCCGTGGACACCCTCTCCGGGGCGTGCCTAGGGTCCACCCGTCGCAGTCCCGGTCCTCCCCGGTCCGGCTGCGTCCGGCTCGAGACCATCCAGTCGCCCGCGGGTCGTGGGTCGACCTGTCCGTTCCCCCCGCTCGCGCGGGTCGAGGGAGGCATTGCACGTGAAGTTGAGCAAGCGCAGAGGTGGGCTCGTCGCGGCCGGCGTCGCCGCCGCGATGATGCTGTCCGCCTGTGGTGGCAGCGACGACAACGGCGGCGGCGGCGGCACCTCCGCCGACGGCGGCGGCACCTACAGCATCTACGTCGGCGAGCCGGAGAACGCCCTCATCCCGGGTAACACCACCGAGAGCGAGGGCCACCAGATCATCTCCGGTCTGTGGACCGGCCTGGTGGAGTACGCCACGGACGGCGAGGTGCAGTACACCGGCGTCGCGGAGTCGATCGAGTCCGAGGACAACACCACCTGGACCGTCGAGCTCAAGGAGGGCTGGACCTTCCACGACGGCACCCCGGTGACCGCGCAGTCGTTCGTCGACGCGTGGAACTACACGGCCTACAGCCCGAACGCGCAGGGTGCCTCGTACTTCTTCTCGAACATCCTGGGCTACGACGACCTGCAGGCCCCCACCGACGACGAGGGCAACGTCACCGGTGACCCGGCCGCCGAGGAGATGAGCGGCCTCGAGGTCATCGACGAGAACACCTTCGAGGTGACCCTCGCGACCCCGTTCGCCCAGTTCCCGGTGACCGTCGGCTACAACGCCTTCTGGCCCATGCCCGAGGCGTTCTTCGAGGACCCGGAGGGCTTCGGCAGCCAGCCGATCGGCAACGGCCCGTTCGAGGCGACCGAGGAGTTCGTCCCCGGCCAGGGCTTCACCGTGACCCGGTACGAGGACTACGCCGGCGAGGAGGAGGCCCAGGCCGAGCAGGTGGAGTTCCGGGTCTACGCCGACCTGAACACCGGCTACAACGACCTGCAGGCCGGCAACCTCGACGTCCTGCCGGACCTGCCGCCGGACGCCATCGCCTCGGCCGAGGACGTGCTCGGCGACCGGTACCTGGAGGCCCCGTCCTCCGGGTTCACCTACCTCGGCTACCCGACCTACGACGAGCGCTTCTCCGACCCGCAGGTGCGGCAGGCGCTGTCGATGGCCGTCGACCGGCAGGCGATCTCCGACGCCATCTTCGCCGGCAGCCGCGAGCCCGCCGACGCCTACGTCGCGCCCGTCGTCGACGGCTACCGCGAGGGTGCCTGCGAGTACTGCGAGCTGGACGTCGACCAGGCCAACGCGCTGCTCGACGAGGCCGGCTTCGACCGCAGCCAGCCGATCGAGCTGTGGTTCAACGCGGGCGCCGGCCACGACGCGTGGGTGCAGGCCGTGGGCAACCAGCTGCGCGAGAACGTCGGTGTCGACTACGTCCTGCGGGGCGAGCTCGACTTCGCCGAGTACCTCCCGCTGCTGGACGAGCAGGGTGTGACCGGTCCCTTCCGCCTCGGCTGGAGCATGGACTACCCGAGCCCGCAGAACTACCTGGAGCCGCTGTACTCCACCGCGGCCCTGCCGCCGGCGGGTTCCAACGCCACGTTCTACTCGAACCCGGAGTTCGACGCGCTGATCCAGCAGGGCAACAGCGCCGAGAGCAACGAGGAGGCCATCGAGTACTACAACCAGGCCGAGGACATCCTGCTCCAGGACATGCCGATCATCCCGATGTTCTTCGACGTGGAGCAGGCCGCCCACTCGGAGAACGTCAGCGACGTGGTGATCGACGTGTTCGGCGACATCGACCTCACGCGGGTCACGCCGCAGGGCTGAGCTAGCCGCACCGCACGGCCGCCGCCGGGGACCCCCGCCCAGACCGGGTCGGGCTCCCCGGCGGTCGGCCGCTCGGGCTCGTCCCGCATCATGGACGACGCCTCCGCGCCCGCGACATGGGCGTGGCGCGTCTTGACCGAGGAGCGACATGGGCCGCTACATCGCGCGCCGCTTTCTACTCACGATCCCCGTCCTGGTCGGGGCCTCGTTCCTGATCTTCGCGTTGGTCTACGCACTGCCGGGCGACCCGATCCGGGCCCTGGGCGGCGATCGCCCGCTCGCCCCCGCCGTGGTCGCCCAGTTGACCGCGGAGTTCAACCTCAACGACCCGCTGTGGCTGCAGTACGTCAAGTACGTCGGCGACCTGCTGCAGGGCGACTTCGGCACCGACTTCCGCGGCCGCGAGGTGCTGGACACGATCTCCCAGCGGATGCCGGTCACGGTGAAGCTGGCGCTGGTCGCCATCGCCTTCGAGATCGTCATCGGCATCGTCGCCGGCGTGCTGGCCGGCATCCGCAAGAACGGCTTCTTCGACAACGTGGTCCTGGTGAGCACCACGCTGATCGTCTCGATCCCGATCCTGGTGCTCGCGTTCGTCGCGCAGTTCACCTTCGGGCTCCAGCTGGGCCTGTTCCCGATCGCCGGCATCAACGAGGGCTGGTACAGCTACCTGCTGCCCGGCCTCGTCCTCGCCGCCGGGTCGCTGGCCTACGTCGCCCGCCTCACGCGGACCAGCATCGCCGAGAACATGCGCGCCGACTACGTGCGCACCGCGCGCGCCAAGGGCCTGCCGCGCCGCGACGTCATCGTCCGGCACACGCTGCGCAACAGCCTGATCCCCGTCGTCACCTTCATCGGCGCCGACATCGGCACCCTCATGGGCGGTGCGATCGTCACCGAGACGGTGTTCAACCTGCCGGGCATCGGCCGAGCCGTCTTCGACGCCGTGCGGGCCCAGGAGGGCGCCGTCGTGGTCGGCATCGTGACGCTCCTGGTCTTCGTCTTCATCTTCTTCAACCTGGTCGTCGACGTGCTCTACGCCGTCCTCGACCCGAGGATCCGCTATGAGTGACCCGAAGTTGACGGCCGTCGGTCACGACGAGGCCGGGGCCGGTGCCGTGACCGGCGCGCACGACGAGGAGGCGCAGGCCCGGCAGAACAGCCTCTGGAGCGACGCCTGGCGGCAGCTGAGGCGCAACTTCCTCTTCTGGATCGGCGCCGTGCTCGGCCTGCTGTTCGTCGGCATGGCGCTGCTGCCGACGGTCTTCGCCCGTGGGGTCGACCCGCGGTCGTGCAACCTGTCCAACTCCAACGCCGAGCCGTCGGCGGAGCACTGGTTCGGCTTCGACCAGCAGGGCTGCGACTACCTGGCCAACGTCGTCTACGGCGCCCGGAACTCGCTGATCATCGGCCTGCTGGCGGTCGTGGTGATCCTGGTGCTCGGGGTCCTGGTCGGCGCCATCTCCGGCTTCTACGGCGGCGTCACCGACAGCATCCTGAGCCGGATCGCCGACATCTTCTACGCGCTGCCGCTGATCCTGGGCGCGCTGGTGGTCCTGCGCAGCGGCATCCTCGGCCGGGGCGTGATCGCGGTGGCGATCGCGCTGGCGCTCTTCGGCTGGATGACCGCGATGCGGCTGGTCCGCTCGCAGGTGATCGCGATCAAGAGCTCGGACTACGTCGCCGCCGCCCGGGCGATGGGGGCCTCGGACATCCGGATCCTGATGCGGCACATCCTGCCCAACGCCGTCGCCCCGGTGCTCGTCTACGCCACCATCACGATCGGCATCCTCATCGCCGCGGAGGCGACGCTGACCTTCCTCGGGGTCGGGCTCCAGCCGCCGGCGATCTCGTGGGGTCTGCAGATCAACACCGGGCAGAGCCTGCTACGCACCGCGCCGCACGCCGTCCTCTTCCCGAGCCTCATCCTCACCCTGACGGTGATGGCCTTCGTCCTCATGGGTGACGCCCTGCGCGACGCCCTCGACCCGAAGCAGCGTTCATGAGCACCGCGTCCACGTCCGTTTCCCCCGGCCCCGCCCGCGGCGCCGGGACACCCGTCCTCGAGGTCGACGACCTGCGGGTCGAGTTCCGCACCGAGTCCGGGGTGGTCAACGCCGTCAACGGCGTGAGCTACACCGTCTCGGAGGGCGAGACCCTCGCCATCCTGGGTGAGTCCGGCTCCGGCAAGTCCGTCTCCGCGCAGGCGATCATGGGGATCCTCGACTCCCCGCCGGCGGAGGTCACCAGCGGCCGGATCGTCTTCCAGGGGCGTGACCTGCTCACGCTGCCGGAGGAGGAGCAGCGCAAGGTCCGCGGGCCGGGGATCTCGATGATCTTCCAGGACGCGCTCTCCTCGCTGAACCCCGTGTACAGCGTCGGCTTCCAGATCGGCGAGATGTTCCGGGCGCACCGGGGCACCTCGCGCAAGGAGGCCAAGGAGCACGCGGTCGAGCTGATGGAGCGCGTCCGGATCCCGGCCGCCAGGCAGCGGGTGAACGACTACCCCCACCAGTTCTCCGGCGGTATGCGGCAGCGCGTCATGATCGCCATGGCGCTCGCGCTGGACCCGCGCATCCTCATCGCCGACGAGCCGACCACCGCGCTCGACGTCACGGTGCAAGCACAGGTGATGGACCTGCTCAAGGACCTGCAGCGGGACACCGGGATGGGGCTGATCCTCATCACCCACGACCTCGGCGTGGTCAACGAGGTCGCCGACAACGTGGCCGTGATGTACGCCGGCCGCATCGTCGAGCGGGGCACCGTCGACGAGGTGTTCGGCAACCCGGCCCACCCGTACACCGACGGGCTGATGCGCTCCATCCCGCAGGTGGAGGTCAAGGGCGGCCGGCTCCAGCCCATCGGCGGGCAGCCGCCCAACCTGGCCGCCATCCCGTCGGGCTGCCCGTTCCACCCGCGCTGCCCGAAGCGCCGCACCGGTGCGGAGGCCGCCGCGGGTCGCGACTGCGTCGCCGACGCCCCGCCGCTGCGGCTGGTCGTCCCGGGCCGTGAGGCCGCCTGCCACTACAGCGAGGAGGTCCTCGGTGTCTGACGCCAGCTCCGGGAGCAGCGCAGCGGACCGGTCCGCGGAGGCCGACCGGCAGAGGCTGTCCGACGCGGCCGACGCGGCGGCGACCCGCCCGGCGCACCGGCCCGGTGAGGTGCTTCTCGAGGTCAAGGACCTCAAGAAGCACTTCCCGCTCACCCAGGGCATCGTCCTCAGGCGCACGGTCGGCCACGTCCGCGCCGTCGACGGGGTCAACCTGCAACTGCGCCGCGGGGAGACGGTCGGCCTGGTGGGCGAGTCCGGCTGCGGCAAGTCGACGGTCACCAAGATGCTCGTGTCCCTCGAGAAGCCGACCGACGGGCAGATCCTCTACAAGGGTGACGACGTCACGAAGATGAGCGGCCGCGCGCTCAAGCAGTACCGGCGCGAGGTCCAGATCATCTTCCAGGACCCCTACGCCTCGCTGAACCCGCGGATGACCGTCGGGGACATCGTGGCCGAGGGCTGGTCGGTGCACGCCGACGTCGCGCCGAAGAAGGGGCGGCTGCAGCGCACCCAGGAGCTGATGGAGCGGGTCGGGCTCAACCCCGACTTCGTCAACCGCTACCCGCACCAGTTCTCCGGTGGGCAGCGGCAGCGCATCGGCATCGCCCGGGCCCTCGCCCTGCAGCCCGAGGTCATCGTCTGCGACGAGCCGGTGAGCGCCCTGGACGTCTCGGTCCAGGCGCAGGTCGTCAACCTGCTGGAGGACCTGCAGAACGACTTCGGGCTCTCCTACCTGTTCATCGCCCACGACCTCTCCGTGGTGCGGCACATCTCCGACCGGGTCGCGGTGATGTACCTGGGCAGCATCGTGGAGGAGGGCACCGACGCCCAGGTCTACGGCTCGCCCGCCCACCCGTACACGCAGGCGCTGCTCTCATCCGTCCCGGTGCACGAGCCGCACCTGCGCGGGCTCAAGGAGCGGATCCTGCTGCAGGGCGACGTGCCGAGCCCGGCCAACCCCCCGTCGGGCTGCCGGTTCCGGACCCGCTGCTGGAAGGCCCAGGACATCTGCGCCACCGAGCCGCCGGCCCTGGTCGACCGGGGGCAGGGCCACCCGTCGGCGTGCCACTTCGCCGAGGCGCGCGCGGTCGTCCCCACGGAGGGCTGAGCACCTCGCGCTGGGATCAGGTGACCTGATCCCAGCGCGTCCTCCCTCGCCATGCACGGTGGGGGAGGACGCCGCACGGTGGGGGAGGACGGCGCTGCGGCCCCCGGCCCCCTCGATGCGGCGACGGCCTCAGGGAGAATGGCCGACCGTGACCGCTGACCGACGACTGCTCCTCGTGCATGCGCATCCCGACGACGAGACGATCAACAACGGCGCCACGATGGCCCGCTACGTCGCCGAGGGCGCCGGCGTCACCCTGCTCACCTGCACGCTGGGAGAGGAGGGGGAGGTCCTCGTGCCGGAGCTGGCCCAACTCGCCGCGGACCAGGCCGACCAGCTCGGCGGGTACCGCATCTGGGAGCTGCGCGGGGCGATGGCGGCGCTCGGGGTCGTGGACGTCCGCTTCCTGGGCGGACCGGGGCGGTACCGCGACTCGGGGATGATGGGCACGCCGGCCAACGACCACCCGCGCGCGTTCTGGAACGCAGACCTCGACGAGGCGGTGGCGCACGCCGTCGCCGTCGTCCGCGAGGTCCGGCCGCAGGTCCTGGTCACCTACGACGAGTTCGGTGGCTACGGCCACCCCGACCACATCCAGGCCCACCGGGTGGCGATGCGGGCGGTCGAGGCCGCGGCCGACCCCGGCTACCGCCCCGATCTCGGCCCGGTCTGGGACGTGGCGAAGGTGTACTGGTCGGCCATGCCGCGCTCGGTGGTGCGGGAGGGCATCGAGGCCCTCGCCGCGCTCGGTGAGGCCTCGCCCTTCGAAGGGCTGGGGGACGTCGACGACGTGCCCTTCGTGGTCCCCGACGAGGTGGTCGACTGCGCCGTCGACGCCCGTGCGTACGCCGACCGCAAGGACGCCGCCATGCGCGCCCACCCGACCCAGATCACCGTCGACGGGCCGTTCTTCGCCCTGTCGAACAACCTCGGCCAGGAGGTGCTCGGCGTCGAGTACTACCGGCTGGTCAAGGGCGAGCGCGGACCCGGCGCCGGGCCGGACGGCCGGGAGGACGACCTCTTCGCCGGTCTGCCCGGGTGAGCCGACGAGGGCCGGTCGCGCGCGCCGGTCTGGGGGTCGCGGCGGTCGTGGTCGCGGCGTGGCTGGCGATCGTGGAGGTGTTCTGGCTGCCGCTGCGGGTCGGTGGCGTGCTGGTGCCCGTGTCGGTGGTCGCGGCGGTGGTGGGCAACCTGCTGCTGGTCCGCGCGGCGCTGTGGCTGAGCGGGTCGAAGGTCGTCGCCGCGCTCCCCGCGGTCACCTGGCTGGTCGTCGCGCTGGCGGCGATGCAGCGCCGCCCGGAGGGCGACCTGCTGCTGGTCTCCGGGGGTGCGCTGGGCGCGGCGAGCAGCGCGTTCCTGCTGCTGGGTGTGCTGGCCGCGGCCCTCGCCGTCGGCCTGGCCCTCGGCACGCCCGTCCGGCGGACCACGCCCGCGGGACCCGGCCGACGGGCTACGTCCGCGGAGCCCACCGGTGGTGCTCGGTGAATCCCGGCCGCGCGTAGCGGGCCGGCGCCGGGCGCAGCGCCTCAGTCCCGCCGAGGAGGCGTCACCGCACCGTGCGCGGCCGGCAGCGGGCGGGCGTTCAGCCAGCCCAGCACCCGCCCGGCCGGCATGGGCCGGGAGATGTGGTAGCCCTGGGCGACGTCGCAGCCCCACTCGCGCAGGGCGGCGAGCGCATCGGCGTCCTCGACGCCCTCGACCACCATGCTCATCCCGAGGTCGCGGCTCAGCTGAAGCGTGCTGCGCACGATCGCCGCCGCCCGCGGGTCGGAGGTCAGGTGCGTGACGAAGCTGCGGTCGAGCTTGAGCTCGTCGACCGGCAGCGCCCGCAGGTAGGACAGCGACGAGTACCCGGTGCCGTAGTCGTCCACCGAGAGACGCACGCCGAGCCGGCGCAGCCCCGCCATGACCTGCTGGCTGCGGGCGGCGTCGGCCATGAGCACGTCCTCGGTGATCTCCAGGACCAGCGCGCCGGCGGGCACCGAGCAGGCGTCCAGCAGCATCGCCACCTGCTCGGGCAGGGCGACGTCCTGCAGGTTGGACACCGACAGGTTCACCGCGACCGACAGGTCGTGGCCGTGGGTCCGCCAGGTGTGCAGGTCCCGCAGCGAGCGTTCCAGCACGCGCAGCGCCAGCCGGCGCATCAGACCGGCCTGCTCGGCCAGCGGCAGGAAGACGTCGGGGTAGAGCAGGCCGCGCTCCGGGTGGTTCCAGCGGACCAGCGCCTCCACCCCGACGACGCTGCCGGTCCGCAGGTCCAGCTGGGGCTGGTAGTGGTTGTCCAGCTGCTCGCCGTCGAGGGCGGACCGCAGCTGCTCCAGGGTCTCCAGCCGGTCGCGGGAGGCGGGGGTGCCGTCGGGTGCCCACACCTCGTAGCCGTGGCGCCCGCGCTTGGCCGCGTACATGGCGGTGTCGGCCCGGGCCAGGAGCAGCGAACGGTCCCGGCCGTGGTCCGGGCACAGGGCGATGCCGATGCTGGCGTCCACGTGCAGGGACGTCCCGTCGAGGACGAAGGCGTCGCGCAGCGCGGCGCCCAGGTCCTCGGCCACCTCGCGGGCCCGTGCGGCATCGGCGTCGGGCAGCAGGACGGCGAACTCGTCACCGCCCATGCGGGCCAGCAGGTCCGCGGGGCCCAGGGTCCGCTCCAGGCGGGGACCCACCAGGCACAGCAGGTCGTCGCCGACGCTGTGCCCGAAGCTGTCGTTGATCTCCTTGAACCGGTCGAGATCGATCATGAGCAGGGCGCAGCGCCGGTCGCGGTCGCCGTAGACGGTGGTCTCGACCGTCTCGATGAACTTGCGGCGGTTGGCCAGCCCGGTGAGCGGGTCGTGGTGCGCCTCGGTGGCCAGCTGCGCCAGGCGTTCCTGCTCGGCGGCGCGCAGCTCGGCGTTCTCCACCACCAGCGCCCCCTCGAGGGTGACCTGCCGGACGGCGTCGCGCACCGACGAGCTCCAGGTGCGGGTGGCACCGACCGATCCGGTGACCACCAGGCCCAGGAGCCGGTCGCCGGACATCAGCGGCACGCTGATGTAGGAGTTGACCTCCAGCGCCCGCACGAGCTCCGGATCGAGCAGGTCGGTGGCGGCGGCGTCCTCGACGAAGACGGCCGACTTCTCCTCGCTCGTGAGCCGCCACAGGGGGACGCCGCTCGCCGGGCGGCCGACCAGGCGGGTCTGCACCACGTGCTTGTGCTCCTCCGGCCAGTCGACGTGCCGGACCTCGCTGATCCGCCCGTCGCCGTCGACCAGGTAGGCCGCGCTCCGGTCGGTGCCGGCCAGCCGCTGGACGGCGCGGGCCAGCACCTCGGCGGCCGCGGCAGCCCCGGTCACCGCCGAGCCGTCCACCAGGAGCTGCCGGACGACGCGGGCGATCGTGAGCGACGCCGCACGGGCCTGGCTGGTGCGGGCCTGCTCGATGACGCCGCCGAGGTGCGCACCGGCGGCAGCGGCCAGCCGGCGGACGTCCTCGGAGAAGGGGCGGACCTGCGTGCTGTCCAGCGTGAGGACGCCGGCCAGGTCGGGGCCCCGGCCGAGCGGGACCGCCAGCGCGGAGGCGATGTGGAACGAGTCGGCCCACCACGCCGAGATCGACCCCGACTCGCGGTCGGCGGTCATGGGTGTGCCGGTGCGCAGCACGGTCTCGGCCAGCTCGGGGGCGACGGGCGCGTTGCGGAACTGCCGCCAGGTGGCGAGGTCCTGCCGGCCGTCGGCGTAGGCGGCCATGCGGGGGACGAGCCGGCCGTCCTCCAGCAGGAAGACGCAGGCGCGCTCGACCTCGCCGAGCTCGGCGAGCTGGCGGCAGGCCGAGCCGAGCAGGTGGTCCATCGACTGGGCCTGCGCGGCCGACTCGATCAGCTCCAGGAGTACGGCGGCCTGGGCCAGCCGGCGCTGCTGGGTGCGCCGGCTCCACGCCTCGGCCAGCGCCGCGGCGATCCGCGGGGCCACCTGGCGCAGCAGGTGGGGGGCTGCGGCCGCGGCGGGCTCCACGGTCAGGACGCCGACGACCTCGCCGCCGAGCACCAGCGGCTCGCCGTGCGCCGACCGGATGCCGACCTCGGCCAGGTGGCGGTCCTCGACGCGCCGCCCGTCGGCGTGGGCGACGATGCCCCGGCGACCGGTGACGACGGCGGAGAGGAAGGGGGAGTCGGCCAGCACGGCGGGGGTGCGCAGAGCCGGGTGCAGGGGGAGCGCGTCCTGGGTGGCGCAGCCGGACTGCCGGTACGGGACGACGAGGCCGGTCGTGGCCTCGTGCACCCACACCGACACCCGTGTCGCGCCGGAGGAGGCGCGCAGCCGGGAGAGCAGGTGCACCAGGGCGGCGTGCGCGTCGAAGGGGGACGCCGACGGCTCGGGCCGCGACGTCCCCTCCTCCTGCGTCGTCCGGGACACGTGATCGAGATCGGCGCCCCGGCCGGCTGCTTGAGCGGGGGCCGGTGACCCACCCCGATGGGGGGAGACCGCCCGGAGCTGCCTCTCCCGTGCCCCGGCCGGGGGACGCGGCGGGTGGCCCGTGGCACGTCGACCGGCGCGGGAGGTGATACTAGGGGTGCATCTGACGCGACCGGCCCCGGCCGGCGCGCCGCCCGAGAGTCCCCGGGAGGGAACCCCGTGACCTACGTCATCACCCAAGCCTGCGTCGACGTTCTCGACAAGGCGTGCATCGACGAGTGTCCGGTGGACTGCATCTACGAGGGCGACCGGATGCTGTACATCCACCCCGACGAGTGCGTCGACTGCGGGGCGTGCGAGCCGGTCTGCCCGGTGGAGGCCATCTACTACGAGGACGACGTCCCGGACAAGTGGAAGGACTTCTACAACGCCAACGTGGAGTTCTTCTCCGACCTGGGCAGCCCCGGTGGCGCCGCCAAGACCGGGAAGATCGGCAAGGACCACCCGCTGGTGGCCGCGCTCCCGCCCCAGGGCGAAGGCCACTGACCGCTCCGGTCCCCGGCGCGCCCCGGGCGCTTCCGGACTTCCCCTGGGACTCCCTGGCGGGTGCACGGGCGCGGGCCGCCCAGCACCCGGGCGGTGTGGTCGACCTGTCGATCGGCACGCCCGTCGACAGCACACCCGCGGTGCTGCGCGAGGCGCTCGCCGGGGCGGCCGACGCTCCCGGCTACCCGACCGCGCTGGGCACCGCGCAGCTGCGCACGGCCGCCGCGGACTGGCTCCGCCGGCGGCTGGGTGTGCACGTGGGCGACCCGCTGGGCGCCGAGCCCTCGCTCATCCCGACGGTCGGCTCCAAGGAGCTCGTCGCACTGCTCCCCACCCTGCTGGGGCTGTCCGGTGCCGCCGGCACCGTGGTCGTCCCGGAGGTCGCCTACCCGACCTACGAGGTCGGCGCCGTGCTCGCCGGCCTGGCCGTGCACCGGAGCGACACCCCGCCGGCCGACGCGGTGACGCCTGCCCACCCACCCGTCTCGCTGGTCTGGCTCAACTCGCCGGGCAACCCCCACGGGCGGGTGCTGACCGACGACGAGCTGCGGCGATGGGTCGCCTGGGGGCGAGCGCACGGCGTGCCCGTCGTGGCCGACGAGTGCTACATCACGCTGGGCTGGGACGTGGCGCCCCGGTCGATCCTGCACCCGGAGATCGCCGGCGCGGACCACACCGGCCTGCTGGCCGTGCACTCGCTGTCCAAGCAGTCGACGGCCGCCGGTTACCGGGGCGGCCTGCTCTCGGGTGACCCGGCGCTGGTGCGCCGTGCCTGGGAGGTGCGCCGCCACCTCGGCCTGCTGGTGCCGGGGCCGGTGCAGGCCGCCATGGCCGCCGCCCTGGACGACGACGCGCACGTCGACGCGCAGCGCGAGCGGTACCGCCGGCGGCGGGACCGGCTGGCCGCGGCGGTGCGCGCGGCCGGGATGCGGATCGACCACTCCGAGGCGGGCCTCTACCTCTGGGCCACCCGGGACGAGGACTGCTGGCTCACCATCGACCGGCTGGCCACCCTCGGGATCGTCGCCGCCCCGGGCAGCTTCTACGGCCCGGCCGGGGCGCGGCACGTCCGGCTGGCGCTGACCGCGACCGACGAGCGGATCGACGCCGCGGCGGAGCGCCTGGCCGCCTGACGAGGTCAGCCGGCCGTGGTCAGGTGCGGGGCCGGGACGGGGTCCGTCTCCGGAACCGTGGACGACCGCGCATGTGAAGCGGCGTCGCGGCAATGGACCGTCTCGCCCAGCGTCGCCTGTACTCGGGTCATGACATCGGAGGCCATCCTCGTGACCGGTGGTACCCGGACCACCGGGAGCCCCGTGGTGGGCGGCCGCCGCTCCCGGGTGGAGCCCGCCGGGGAGCACGTGGCGGCGCACGTGCGACCGGCAGTGCTCCGGTGACCGGGGTGCTGGTGCACGCCGGCGCGCTGGGCGCCGGCCTCGTCTCCGGGGCCTTCAGCGTCTTCAGCCTGGTGGTGATGCCCGCCCTGGTGGCCGTCCCCTGCCCGGTGGGGGTGGCGGCGATGCAGTCGGTGAACCGGACGGCGATCCGCCCGGTCTTCCTCACCCTGCTGTTCGGCACGGCGGTGCTGTGCCTGGCCGCCGGGGGCGCGGAGCTGGCCGGCGCCCGCCGTCCGGGCGTCCTCGCCGCGGGACTGCTCTACCTGGTCGGCGTCGTGGGCGTCACGGTCGCGGCCAACGTCCCGCTCAACGAGGCGCTCGCCCGGTGGCGGCCGGACGCCGCGGCTCCGGGGGACTGGACCCGCTGGGTCCGCCGGTGGACCTGGTGGAACGGCGTCCGGGCGCTGGCTGCCGCCCTCGCCGCCGTCCTCCTCGTCGGCCCGGCGTGATCCCCCCGGGCGGTCAGACGGGTTCGCGGTACTGGATCACGGTGCCGGGGCCGACCCGCCGCGCGGCGGTGAGGCTCAGCGTGGCGCGGCGGAAGATCTCGCCGGCCCGGCTGGCGGCGTCCACCGGCGCGATGCCCGCCGCCGCGGACACCCCCGGGATGCCCAGCGCGAGCACCGCCGAGACCAGCCGGGTGGCGGCGGTCTGCGCGGCCGGCACCGGACCGGCGAGCACGATGCCGAAGTCCGCGGGCCCGCAGGAGGCCACCCAGTCGTCCCCGCGGATGGAGCGGGCCAGGAGCGTGGTGACCTGCGCCAGCGTGTCCGGCGGGGTGGGCCACCCGTCGTCACGGCGCAGCAGGCCGAGCGCGATGAGGCTGGTGGGCTGCTGGCCGGCTGCCGGCAGCTCGTCGGCCAGTCGCTGGAGCAGCGCCTCCCGGGAGGGCAGGAGGGCGGTCACGTCGGTGGGTGCGGCGGGGACCGCGCGGGGGAGGTCGTCGGACGCGATCGTCATGGCGAGGACGTCGGTGCCGCCGAGGTGTTCGTTGAGCGTCGCGCCCGCCACGTCCCCCTGCCGGGGGACCCCGAGTGCGCCGGGACCGGGCGCCCGGCCGTCGTCAGGCGCAGTCGAGCGTCTCCGCGGCCAGGGCGGCCGTGAGCTGCTGCGCCATGCCCTCCCACTGCTGGTACAGCTCCGGGTACCCCGAGCGCTGCACGGCCTGGGCCATCTCGGTCAGCCGGCCCGCCTCCCACCCGGGGATGGTCACCAGCCCGTCGTAGAACTTGCCGGCGGCGTACACCGGGTCGCGCACCTGCTCGGGCGTGCCCCACCCCTGGGAGGGCCGCTGCTGGAACAGCCCCAGGGAGTCGCGGTCGCCGTAGTCGAGGTTGCGCAGCCGCGACTCCTGCTGGGCGGTGGCCAGCGCGATGACGACGGCCCGGTCGGGCAGCCCGCGTTCCCGGCCGACCCGGGCGATGGTGGCCGCGTTGGCGGCCTGCTCGGCGGTGACCGTGACCGAGCCGTCGGGCACGGTGCAGGTGCCGGTCGCGGGGGGCTGCCAGTGCCGTTCGGCGCCCCAGCCCGCGCCGGCGAGGAGGGCGGCGGTCACCAGCAGCGCCGGCCACCACCGGACCAGCCCGGTGGCGCCCCCGGACCGGCCGGACCGCTGGGCCGCCGGGCGGCGGGCCGGAGGGCGCCGGCGGGGGCGGCGCGCGGTGCCGCGGCGTGCGCCGCCGTGCCCGGCGGCGCGGCGGCGGGCGGCCGGCCGGGCACGGGTGGTGCTGCGCGCCCGGGCTGCGGCGTGGTGCGTCGCGGTGCGGGGGCTGGTCATCGTCCACCGACTGTAAGCGTCGTTCCCGGCCGTTCCTCGGACGCGGCCACGGTGCAGGGGCGCGAGGCGTGCCGGAGGTGGGACGCGCGGGCGAGCCCTCCGGGAGGGGCTGTTCCCACCCGGACGGCGCCGATAGCGTGTGCCCGCCGTCGAGGAGGAGCCATGGTTGACGTCCTGCTGCCCGGGATCACCGCCACGCGGGTGCCCACCCCGCGACTGACCCAGAACGTCGTGCACCCGGCCGCCGTGGAGCCGGCGGAGCTCGCCGCCGCCGGCGGCGAGGTCGTGCTCTTCGTGCACGGCAACGTCAGCTCCGCGCTCTTCTGGCAGCAGCCGCTGCTGGCCCTGGCCGAGGTGGCGCGCGTGCGGCCGGTCGCGGTCGACCTGCGCGGCTACGGCGACACCGATCCGCTCCCGGTGGACGCGCGCCGGGGCGTGCGCGACTGGGCCGACGACGTCGCGGCGCTGGTGGAGACCCTCGGCGTCGATCGGGTGCACCTGGTCGGCTGGAGCATGGGCGCGGGCGTCGTCCTGCAGTACCTGCTCGACGCGCCCGCGCGGGTCGCCTCGGTGACGCTGGTGGCCCCGGTATCGCCGTACGGCTTCGGCGGCACGGCTGGGCCGGAGGGGCGCCGCCTCGCCGAGGACGGCGCGGGCTCCGGGGGCGGTGCGGCCAACCCCGAGTTCGTCGCCGCGCTCGCTGCCGGCGACACGAGCGCCGACAGCCCGACCAGTCCGCGGTCGATCCTGCGGGCGTTCTACGTGGCTCCGGGGTCCCTGCCGCTGGACCCCGCGATGGAGGACGTCTTCGTCGCCTCGATGCTGTCCACCCGCACCGGTGCCGACCACTACCCGGGCGACTCCGTGCCCAGCCCGACGTGGCCGGGAGCGGCCCCCGGGGAGCGCGGCGTGCTGAACACGATGGCGCCGACGGTCATGGACGTGTCGGGTGTCGCCGAGCTGGCCGGCAAGCCCCCGGTGCTGTGGATCCGGGGGGATGACGACGCGATCGTGTCGGACACCTCGGTGTTCGACCTGGCCCACCTCGGACAGCTGGGTGCGGTGCCGGGCTGGCCGGGTGAAGCGGTCTGCCCGCCGCAGCCGATGGTCGCCCAGACCCGCGCCGTGCTGGAGCGGTACGCCGCGGCCGGGGGCACCTACCGCGAGGTCGTCCTGCCCGGGGTCGGGCACTCCCCGCACGTCGAGCGGCCCCAGGAGTTCGTGGTGGCCCTGCTGGAGCACCTCGACGTCCCCGCGGAAACGTCGGCCTGAGCCCCCGCCGACATGGGCTCGTCGCACCGAGTGGGACCCGGAGGGTTCCGCGCAGGCACGACCCGATGGCCCCCTGCAGGGTCCCGCCGCGAGCGTGCGAGCGGTGGGGGGCAGGGGGTCCTTCTCCTATGTGTTCGCGTGCAGGTCGGCGTTGAGCGCGCCCCAGTTGCCGTCGCGCGGGAGCGCCTCGAGCGCGCCGCTGACGCTGTTGCGCCGGAAGAGCAGGCCGCTGCGCCCGGAGAGCTCCTTGGCCTTCACCTGGGAGCCGTCGGGCAGCGTGACCCGTGACCCGGCGGTGACGTAGCACCCGGCCTCGACGACGCAGCCGTCCCCGAGCGAGATGCCGATCCCCGCGTTGGCGCCGAGCAGGCAGCCGCTGCCGATCGAGATGACCTGGGTGCCGCCGCCCGACAGGGTGCCCATGATCGAGGCGCCACCGCCGATGTCGCTGTCGGCGCCGACGACCACACCGGCGCTGATCCGGCCCTCCACCATCGAGGGGCCCAGCGTGCCGGCGTTGAAGTTGACGAAGCCCTCGTGCATGACCGTGGTGCCCTCGGCCAGGTGGGCGCCGAGGCGGACCCGGTCGGCGTCGGCGATCCGCACGCCGGACGGGATGACGTAGTCGACCATCCGCGGGAACTTGTCGACGCCGAAGACGGTCACGTGGCCGAGGGCCGCCCGCAGCCGGTGGGCGTTGAACGTCGCCGCCTCCACCGGCCCGGCGCTGGTCCAGGCCACGTTCGTGAGGAGGCCGAACACGCCGGTCATGTTCGCCTCGTGCGGCTTGATCCGGCGGGTGGACAGCAGGTGCAGCCGCAGCCACACGTCGTGGGTGTCCACCGGCGGCTGGGAGAGGTCGGCGATCACCGTGCGGACGGCGATGACCTCCACCCCGCGCGCCTCGTCGCGGCGCACCAGGCCGCCGTAGTCGGGCCCCAGCTCACCGGAGAGCTCGAGCGCGCCCAGGCGGGTGGTCCCCGTGGCCGCGCCCGCGGGGGCCTCGAGCCGCGGCTCGGGGTACCAGGTGTCCAGCACGGTGCCCGACGGCGTGACCGTGGCCAGGCCGGCGGCGGATGCGGAGACGGGGGCGGACGCTGCGTCAGTCACGACGACGACGCTACCCAGCGCCTCCCCGTGCCGCCGCGGCCGGTGGTGAGGGGCAGGAGCGGCCTGGCTGCAGGGACCCGGGGCGAGCGTCAGCGAGTCCTGGGGGGCAGTCAGGTCCTTTCACTAGGCTTCCTCGTCGTGAGCACACCGCCGCCGCTCGACCTGTCCGCCGACGTCCTCGCGCTCACCCGCGCCCTGGTCGACGCCCCGTCGGTGTCGGGCAGCGAGGCGGCCCTGGCCGACGCGGTCGAGGCGGCGCTGCGGGCGCTGGGCGGGCTGGAGGTCGAGCGCATCGGCGACGCCGTGCTCGCCCGCACCAACCTCGGGCGGCCGACCCGGGTGGTCCTGGCCGGGCACCTGGACACGGTGCCGATCGCCGACAACGTGCCCAGCCGGCTGGACGAGGCCACCGGCCGCCTCTACGGCTGCGGCACCAGCGACATGAAGGCCGGTGACGCGGTGATGCTGCGGCTGGCCGCCGTCTTCGGCGTCCCCGGGGCGGAGCCGGCCCACGACCTCACGTTCGTCTTCTACGACAACGAGGAGGTCGAGGCGGTGAAGAACGGCCTGGGTCGGGTGGCGCGCGAGCGGCGCGGCTGGCTCTACGGCGACCTGGCGATCCTGCTGGAGCCGACCGACGGCGAGATCGAGGCCGGCTGCCAGGGCACCCTGCGGGCCGTGCTGGCGACCAAGGGCCGCCGGGCGCACAGCGCGCGCAGCTGGCTGGGGGAGAACGCCATCCACGGGCTGGCCGGCGCGCTCGCCGTGCTGGCCGCCTACCGGCCGCGCGAGGTGGAGATCGACGGCTGCACCTACCGCGAGGGGCTCAACGCGGTGGGCATCGCCGGTGGGGTCGCCGGCAACGTGGTCCCCGACGCGGCGTCCCTCACCGTGAACTTCCGCTACGCCCCCGACCGCGACGAGGACGCCGCCGAGGCGCACGTGCGCGAGGTCTTCGCCGACGCGATCGCCGCGGGCGCGACGCTGACCGTCGTCGACAACGCCGGTGGGGCGCTGCCCGGCCTCGCGGAGCCGGCCGCCGCCGCGTTCGTGGCCGCCGTGGGCCGCCCGGCGCGCGCCAAGCTGGGCTGGACCGACGTCGCCCGGTTCGCCGCCTTCGGCATCCCCGCGATCAACTACGGGCCGGGCGACCCCCAGCTCGCCCACACGCGCGAGGAGCACGTCCTGGTCGACCGGCTGCAGCCGACCGTCGACGCCCTCACCGCCTACCTCTCCGGGAGCACCGCATGACCGCCACCCCGCCGTCCGACGGCCGACGGCCGCGGCCCACCCGCCACCGCGGCCCGATCATGCTGCGCGGCGGCGAGCCCGACCCGCAGCGGCAGGGGTCGACCACCGACCAGCGGTTGCTCGACAAGCGGGGCCCCAGCGACTGGGTGCACACGGACCCGTGGCGGGTGCTGCGGATCCAGAGCGAGTTCGTCGAGGGCTTCGGGCTGCTGGCCGAGTTGCCGCGCGCGGTCAGCGTGTTCGGCAGCGCCCGGACGCCGCGGGACCACCCGCACTACGCCACCGGCGTCGAGCTCGGGGCCGCGCTGTCCCGGGCCGGGTACGCCGTCATCACCGGGGGCGGCCCCGGGGCCATGGAGGCGGCCAACAAGGGCGCCTCCGAGGCCGGGGGCATGTCGGTCGGGCTGGGCATCGAGCTGCCGTTCGAGCAGGAGCTCAACGAGTGGGTCGACGTCGGCATCTCGTTCCGCTACTTCTTCGTCCGCAAGACGATGTTCGTGAAGTACGCGCAGGCCTTCGTGATCCTGCCCGGGGGCTTCGGCACGCTCGACGAGCTGTTCGAGGCGCTCACCCTGGTGCAGACCCGCAAGGTCACCCGCTTCCCGGTCGTGCTCATGGGCAGCGAGTACTGGTCAGGCCTGATCGACTGGATCCGCGACACGATGATCGCCGAGGGCACGATCAGCCCCGGCGATCTCGACCTGGTCACCGTGACCGACGACGTCGCCGAGGCGGTGGCGGTCATCCAGGCGGCCGAGGCGGCGCGCCAGGCAGGGGACAGCGGCGGGGGGATGCGGGCGCCCGTCGACACCCGCCCGTCCGACGCCTGACGTGCTCTCCTTCGTCCTCTTCGTGCTCGCCGTCCTGCTGGTCGGTGGCGCACTCTTCCTCGTGGCCTCGCTGCTCATGGGGCGGGGCGAGAGCCAGCCGCCGGCGGACCCGGGACGGTCGCCGGTCGAGCTGCCCGACGACCGGCGCGTGGTGGCCGACGACGTCCGGGCGCTGCGGATCGCGGTCACCGCCCGCGGCTACCGGATGGTCGAGGTCGACTGGCTGCTCGACCAGCTGGCGCAGACCCTGGACGAGCGGGACGCGGAGATCGCGGCGCTCCGCGCCGAGCTGGCCGCACACGGCCGGCAGGAGGCGCCGACCGATCCCGGCGTCGAGCGGACCGACCGGGAGGGGACGCGGGATGCCTGAGCTGGTGGAGCGGGTGGCGGTCGAGGCGCCTGCGGAACGGGTGTGGGCCGCGCTGACCGACTGGTCGCGGCAGGGCGAGTGGATGCTCGCGACCGACGTGCGGACCGTCGACGGGCCCGCGCAGGGCGTCGGCGGCCGGCTGGCCGCGCGTACCGGGCTGCCGGCGCCCGGCGGGTTCCGGTTCGGGTTCCTCGACACCATGGTGATCACGGCGTGGGACCCGCCGCGCCGGGTCGAGGTGCAGCACACCGGCCGGCTGGTGCGAGGGCCGGGCATCTTCGAGATCGAGCCGCGGGGCGAGCAGAGCACCTTCGTCTGGACCGAGCGGCTCGACCTGCCCTACGGGGTGCTCGGCCGGGTCGGCTGGGTGCTGGTCAGGCCGTTCGCCCTCCTGGGGATCCGCTGGTCGCTGCGGCGCTTCGCCGCCTTCGCCCGCACGTACTGACCTGCCGCGGGGTGGGACCGGCGATCGGTGAGGATGTGCCGGTGCGCGACGGGACGACGGAGGCGGGTTCGTGAGCCGGCGGGGCTGGGCCCTGTTCCTCACCATGTCGGTGATCTGGGGCGTGCCCTACCTGTTGATCAAGGTGGCCGTCGAGGAGGTGTCGCCGGTCGTGGTGGTCTTCGCCCGCTGCGCGATCGGAGCGGCCCTGCTGCTGCCCTGGACGGTCGCCCGCGGCCAGCTGCGCCCGGCGCTGCGGCACTGGAAGCCCCTGCTGCTGTTCACGGTGCTGGAGATGACCGGGCCGTGGCTGCTGCTCGCCTACGCCGAGCAGACCCTGTCCAGCTCGCTCACCGGTCTGCTGGTGGCCGCGGTGCCGTTCGTGGCGGCCCTGGCCGCCCGGCTCGCCGGGGAGGAGGAGCGGCTCACCCCGGTGCGGGTGCTGGGCATGGGCATCGGCGTGGTCGGGATCGCGGTCCTGCTCGGCCTGGACATCGACGGCGCGCAACTGCTGCCCCTCGTCGCCGTCGGGCTGGTGGTCGTGGGGTACGCCACGGCGCCGCTGGTGGTCAGCCGGGCCCTGCCCGAGGTGCCCGGCGTGGCCGCGAGCTCCCTCGCGCTGCTCGTGACCGCGGTGGTCTACGCGCCGTTCGCCGTCCCGCGGCTCGGCCAGGTGGCCGACGCGTCCGGGGAGGCGCAGCTGTCGCTGCTCGCCCTCGGCCTGCTCTGCACCGCGGTGGCCCTGGCCCTGTTCTTCGCGCTGATCCGCGAGGTGGGGCCGCAGCGGGCGCTGGTCATCACGTTCGTCAACCCGGCCGTGGCGGTGCTCCTCGGGGTGCTGCTGCTCGGCGAGCCGTTCACCCTCGGTCTCGCCCTGGGGCTGCCGCTGGTGCTGGTCGGCTGCGTCCTGGCGACCCGACGCGGGAAGCAGGGCCCCGAGCCGAGCGTCGAGGCGGTGGACGCCGCGGCCCGCTGAGCGGTGCGGAGCCCGCTGCCCGGCGGAGGGTCGTCGGTGGGCGGCGCTAGCGTCCGGGACGTGCAGCGCTGCGCCTGGGCCACGAGCGCCCCCGAGTACATCGCCTACCACGACGAGGAGTGGGGGGTCCCGCTCCACGGTGACGACGCGCTGTTCGAGCGGTTGTGCCTGGAGGCGTTCCAGTCGGGGCTCTCCTGGATCACCATCCTGCGCAAGCGGCCCGCGTTCCGCGCTGCGTTCGCCGGCTTCGCGATCGACGCGGTGGCCGCCTTCACCGACGAGGACCGGGCGCGGCTGATGGCCGACGCGGGCATCGTCCGGAACCGCGCCAAGATCGCGGCGGCCGTCACGAACGCCCGGGCGGCGCAGCAGCTGCCCGAAGGGCTGTCCGAGCTGCTGTGGTCGTTCGCGCCCGACGGTCCGCGTCCTCGCCCCGCCACCCTCGCCGACGTGCCGGCGACGAGCCCGGAGTCGGTGGCCATGGCCAAGGAGCTCAAGCGACGCGGCTTCGTCTTCGTCGGCCCGACCACGGCCTACGCGCTCATGCAGGCGACCGGGATGGTCGACGACCACGTCGCCGACTGCTTCCGGGCACACCCGGCCGAGGGTGCGAGGGCGGGCTGAGGTCACTCTGACGGACCTCCTGTTGGACGGAGCGCCCCCATACGGGATCATTGCCCCGGAGCTCACAGCATCGGACGCCTCGCTCCTGCCAGCAGGCAGGCGCGTGGCCGGCGAAGGAGGCACGCATGGCGGCCATGAAGCCGCGCACGGGTGAAGGTCCCCTCGAGGTCACCAAGGAAGGGCGCGGCCTGGTCATGCGGGTACCGCTGGAAGGCGGTGGGCGCCTGGTCGTCGAGCTGTCGCCCGACGAGGCGGCCGCTCTCTCGGAGGCCCTGAAGGGCGCGACCAGCTGATCTCTGCGCGGCTCCACCCCCGGGTGGCGGTGCGCAGGACACGACCCGGCCCCGGGCCGGGGCCGGCGCAGGGGTGCTGCTGAGCTGGCCGCGTGCCAGGAGCCGGGAGAAGCTGGACGGGTGGAGGAAGGCGCATGAGCGAGGACCAGGGGGTCGTGTTCCCGGCCGGGTCCGACGGACGCCGGAGCACGGCGGCGCTGGGCCGGGCCGTCGTCGCGGATGCACTGCGCCCCGCCGACGCCGCCGGCGCGCTGGCCGCCGAGCGGGAGACCAACTGGCGGGCGGGCTACCTGACGCACTTCCGCCGGCTGGTGGAGGCCGGGCTGCCCTCGCCGGAGGCGGCGCAGGCCATCGCCGCTGCCGGGCTGGCGTCCCTGCACTCGCGGATGCGGGTGGCCGGGCCCGAGGGGGAGGCCGACCTCGCCGGGCTGACCACCGCGCCCGCCGGCCGGGTGCTGCACACGGTCGAGGTGACCGGCACCGCCGAGCCGGAGCGGGAGCTGTCGCTGCCGTTCCGCGGCGGGCGGCTGCGGGGTGACGCCCTGCTGCGCCGGCTCGACGACTGGGTGGCCGCGGGGGTCGTGGAGCCGTCGTGCGCGGAGGCGGTGCGCACCGTGGCGGCGCACCCCGAGTGGCTGTCGCTGCCGGACACCACCGTGGTCGTGCTCGGGGCGGGCGCCGAGATGGGACCGCTCACCGCACTGCTGCGCTGGGGCGCCCGCGTGGCCGGGGTGGACCTGCCCCGCGCGCCGCTGTGGGAGCGGGTGCTCGACATCGCCCGGTCCGGCGCCGGCACCCTCCTGGTACCCGTGGCGGAGCCCGGGTCGGAGCCCGACCCGGCGCGCGCGGGAGCCGATCTGATCGCCGAGGTCCCCGCGGTGGCCGACTGGGTCGCGGGGCTGTCGGGCTCCCCGGTCCTGGGCAACTACGTCTACGCCGACGGTGCCACGAACGTGCGCGTCTCGGCGGCCGTCGACGCGCTCACCGTGCGGCTCGCGGGTGCGCGGCCGGAGCTCGCGCTGGCGTTCCTGGCCACCCCGACCGACGTCTTCGCCGTCCCCGCCGAGGCGGTGGCGCAGTCGGTGGAGGCGTACGCGCGCCGCAGCCGCACGGCGAAGCTGCTCGGCCGCCCGCTGCGGACGGTGTCGGGCGGCCGGCTCCTGCAGCGCGCCTACGTGCCCGGCACCGACCCGGGCATCGCCGACAGCCTGGTGGCGCAGCAGGGCCCCAACTACGCGCTGGCCAAGCGGCTGCAGCGGTGGCGGGCGACCGCCGCACGCGCGGCGGGCAGCACGGTGTCGATGAACGTCGCCCCGCCGACGCGGACCCGCTCGGTGGTGAAGAACCGGGCCCTGGCCGCGGCCTACGCCGGCGCCCACCGGTTCGGCGTGGAGATCTTCGAGCCGTCGACGTCGAACGTGCTCATGGCCGCGCTGCTCGTGCACGACCTGCACACCGGCGGCGGACCGGCGCACGAGCACCCGTGGCAGGACGAGGCGCACGAGGCCGCGCACGGCGGGTTGTGGCGCGCGGCGTACCAGCCACGCAGCGCGCTCGGGCTGGCCGCGCTGCTGGGCTACGGCGCGGCCCGCGGCTGACCGGACCGCGTCGCCGGTACTGGTGCGACGGGTCCGGGCGGACCACAGTGGGCTCCCCGAACGGTGGGAGCGCCAGATGGCCGGGTTGTTCAGCGCACGCACCCTGCTCACCGTCCTGCGGACCGGGAACGCCCGGGCCCGGTTGCGGGCCACCCGTGACGGGCAGGCCGCGGTCCGGCTGAACCTGGGCGCCGCGGCGCTGCACACCGGCGTCCTGGACGCGCTCGGCGACCGTGCGGTGGCGACCCCGGAGCTCGCCCGCCGGCTGGCGGTGGCCCGCGACGACCTGCTCGCAGCCTTCCTGCGGGTGCTCGCGGCCGCCGGCCTCGTCCGGGAGGACGCCGCCGGCTGGTCCCTGACCAGCGCCGGGCGCGCCCTGCGGGACGACGACCTGGTGCGGGCCTCCTACGAGGCGTTCGCCGGGTTCCACACCGGGCTCTACCGCCACCTCGGTGACCTGCTGGCCGGTGGCCCACCGCGGCGGGACGTCGCCGAGCAGGGGGCGGTCATCGCCCGGGTGTCGGCCGCCTTCGAGCCGTTCGTCGACGACGTCCTCCGGGAGACGGTGGCGGACGTGTCCCCGCGGCGGGTGGTCGACGTCGGGTGCGGCGCGGGGCTGCAGCTGGCCGCGGTGCTGGCGGCGGCTCCGCAGGCCGAGGGCGTCGGGGTGGACGCCGACGCCGACGCCGCCGCCCTCGCCGAGCGCACCCTCGAACGGCGCGGGCTGGCGGGACGGGCGCGCATCGTGCGGGCCGACGTCCGGGAGCTGCCCGACGAGGGCGGGTTCGACCTCGCGCTGCTGGCCAACGTCGTCTACTACGTCCCGGTGGCGGAGCGCGTCGCCCTGTTCGCCGACGTGGCGGGGCTGCTCGCGCCGGGGGGCACCCTCCTGGTCGTCACCACCGTGGCGACGCCGCAGCTGTTCAGCCGGCACTTCGACCTGCTGCTGCGGGCGCAGGAGGGCGGCATGTCGCTGCCGGGGGCCGCGGACCTGGTCGCGGGGCTGCGCGCGGCCGGGCTGCGACCGGGAGAGACCCGGCGGATCGCCCCGGGCGCCCCGCTCGTGGCCGTCGCGGCCGTCCGGCCGCGGTGACCGGACCGGTCAGGCCGGGCCGACGAGCTCCGCCACGATCTCCGCCGAGAGGCCCACCAGCGGCAGCCCCCCGCCGGGGTGCGCCGAGCCGCCGACCAGGAACAGCCCGGGGATGCGCGAGGCGTTGCCCGGGCGCAGGAACGCCGCCCGGGAGCCGTTGCTGGAGCTGCCGTAGATCGACCCGCCGACGCTGCCGGTGCCCCGCGCCAGGTCGGCCGGCGTCCGGATCTCCCGCCAGCGGAGGCGGTCCCGGACGTCGAGCCCGCGGCGGGCCATGACCGCCAGCACCCGGTCGGCGTACCGCTCGGCGAGCCCCGGGGCGTCCCAGTCCACCCCGTGCACCGGATCGTGCCGCGGCGCGTTCACCAGGACGAACCACGACTCGCTGTCGCCGTCGGGCACCAGCGCCGGGTCGTCGGGCGCGCTGACGTAGACGGTGGGATCGGGCACCGGGCACGGTCGGCCCGCGTACCGGCCGGTGCCGAAGACGGCGTCGAACTCCGCGTCGTAGTCGTCGGGGAAGAGCACCGTGTGGTGCTCCAGCCCCGGGGTCCGGCCGCGCAGCGCCAGCAGCAGCACGAACCCCGACAGCGACGGTGTGGCACGGGCCAGGTCCCGCCGGACGCCGCGGGTGCGCCGGTCGGTGGGCAGCAGGTCGGCGTGCAGCGCGGCGGCGTCGACGCCGGAGACGACGACGTCGGCGCGCAGCCGCTCGCCGTCGGCCAGCTCCACGCCCGCAGCCCGGCCGCCCGCCACCAGCACCCTGCGCACCGCGCAGCCGGTGCGGACCGCGGCGCCGCCCGCGACGGCCCGGTCCCGCACCGCCGTCCCGAGCCGGTGCAACCCACCCCGCACGTACCAGGAGCCGAAGGCCTGCTCGGCGTAGGGGACGGTGGCCAGCACCGCCGGCGCCCGGCGCGGGTCCGAGCCGGAGTAGGTGGCGTAGCGGTCCAGCACGGTGCGCAGGTGCGGGTGGCGCAGGTGGCGGTGACCGAGGCCGCGCAGCGACCGCCACGGCGCGATCGCGGCGACGTCGGCCGGGCGCCGGGCCAGCCGCGCCAGCGTCGTCGCCCCGGCCAGGGGGGTGCGCAGGAACGGCTCCTCGCTGATCCGCCACATCGCCGCGGCCCGCTCCATCAGGGCGGCCCACTGGGCTCCGGCGCCGGCCCCCAGCGCGTCGTCGAGCGCGGCGGGGACGGCCTCTGCGCGGCCGGGCACGGTCAGCCGGGTGCCGTCGGCGAACCGGTAGCCGACCGCCGGGTCCAGCCGGACCAGGTCGACGGTGTCCTCGAGCCGGCTGCCGGTCGCGGCGAACAGGTCGCGGTACACCTGCGGCAGGGTGACCAGGCTCGGCCCGGTGTCGAAGGCGTGCCCGTCGCGGGTGAACCAGCCGAGCTTCCCGCCGACGTCGGGCGCCTGTTCCACGACGGTCACCGCGTGTCCGAGGGCCGCCAGCCGCGCGGCGGCCGCCAGCCCGCCGAGCCCGGCGCCCACGACCACCACCCGCGCCACCGACCCACCGTAGCCAGCCGGCCCGGAGCGCGTCGGCGGGACGGGGCCCTCAGCGCGGGACGGCGAGCGCCAGCACGGCGAGGTCGTCGGGCTCGTAGCGGGAGCCGGCCAGCTGGGCCTCGACCGCGGCCGAGATCGCGCCGACGGCCGCTTCCGGATCGGCGACCGGCGCGCCGGCGACGACCCGCAGCAGCGCGTCCTCGCCGAACTGCCGCCCGGCGTCGTCCCGCGCCTCCGTGACGCCGTCGGTGTAGAGCACCAGGGTCGACCCGGGAGGCAGGTCCAGCGTGGTCTCGGTGAGCTCGACGTCGGCATCGATCCCGAGGGGTGGGCCGGCGGTCCCGACCGGACGGGCGTCGGAGTCCGCATCGGAGACGACGGGGAGCGGGTGCCCGGCGACGGCGAGACGGACCCGGTGGCCCGGCCCCGCCGGTTCCAGCACCAGGCAGCAGGCGGTGACGAACCGCAGCGGCCCCGTCCCCTGTTCGTGCAGCAGCGCGGTGTTGACCGCCCGCAGGATCTCCGCCGGGCTCCCCGTGGCCGCGGCGCGGGCGGTGTGCCGGGTGACCGCCGTGACCGCCGCCGCCTCGGCTCCGGTGCCGCAGACGTCGGCGATCAGCACCATCCAGCGGCCGTCGGGCAGGGGGGTGACGTCGTAGGTGTCGCCGCCCACGAGGGCGGAGTCCCCGCCCGCGCGGTAGCGGGCCGCCAGCTCCACCCCGGGGATCGTGGGCAGGTGGGAGGGGAGCAGGCTGCGCTGCAGGGTGTCGGCCAGGTCGCGGATCACCGACTCCGCGCGCAGCCGGGCGAGGAACTGGCCGATCTGCCGGCCGGCGTGCCCGAGCACCTCCAGCAGCTCGGGGGGCACGGGCCGGGACTGCGTCGAGAACAGCTCGCAGACGGCGAGCAGCGTGTCGCCGCTCAGGACCGGGAACGCGACGCCGGTGCCGAGCCCGTCGGCCCGGACGACGTCGCGGCGGACCACCCGGGGGTCGGCGGCGAGGTCCTCGGCCACGACCGGGACCCGGTGCAGCCAGGCGCCCCCCGGCAGGCCCTCACCACGGCGGAAGACCCGGCGGGGGGCGTCGGCGGCCAGCGCCGGCACGTCCGCGCCGGGAGCGGCCCAGGTGCCCGCGTGCACGAGCCGGCCGTGCTCGGTGTCGGCCTGCCACAGCAGGGCGGCGTCCCAGTCCAGCTCCGTGCACAGCGTCGGGAGCAGCTGCTGGAAGGCGACGTCGGCGTCGCGCGCCTCGGTCAGCGCCGCCGTCACCCGCAGCGTGGCGGCCAGGTAGCGGCTGACGGCGAACTGCCGTTCGAGGAGGATCGTGGTGCTGGCGTCGCGGAGCACGGCGACCACGAGCGCCTCGTCCGGCGACGCGCCGTCCGCCGGGGTCAGGCGCGACAGGGTGAGGTCGACCGGCACCTCGTGACCGGCTGCGTGGAGCGCCGGCAGCTGCGTGGTCGCGCCGACGAGCTTCCCCTCGCCGGTGGCCCGGTACCGGGAGAAGCCCTCGTTGTGGCCGTGCCGGAGCCGCTCGGGCATGAGCAGCTGCAGCGGCCGGCCGATCAGCGCCGCCGGGTCGTGACCCAGCAACGTCTCGACGGCCGGGCTCACGTACGCGATGCGCCCGTCGCCGTCGGCCACGATCACGGTGTCGGGCAGCGCGGCCAGCAGCGTCGCCGCCGGTACGCCAGAGGTGGACCCGGGCACTCTTCCCCCTGCGTGACGTTCCCCGACGGAACGTAACGGCTCCGTCACGATGAGCCTCTCACAGGTCGGGTGGGGGTGCCGACGCGAGATGTCGACATGTGGTCATGCCGACATTTCGCCATGTCGGCCCCGGGCGGCAGCGGCTCAGAACGCGTAGCGGATGCGCAGCCAGGGGGCGTGCCGGGTGACCAGCTCGCGCAGTCGCGCGACCGCCGCCCGCTTGATCCCGGCGCGGTAGCGCACGTTGTCCTGCCCGTTGGAGCTGCGCTTGGGCTCCTGCAGGTCGGGGCGCCAGAGCAGCTGCTCGGCCGTCGGGTGCCACCCGAGGTTCACCTCGTGCAGGGCCTCGTTGTGGGTCAGCATGATCACCTCGGCGGCGGCCTGCGCCTTGGCCGCCGCGCCGAGCTCGTCGTCCAGCCGCGCCAGGAGCCGACCCCAGTCCTCCTCCCAGCCGGCGTGCAGGACCACGGGCGAGAGGTTCAGGTGCACCTCGTACCCCGCGGCCACGAAGTCGTCGACGGCGGCGATGCGGTCGGCCACCCGGCTGGTGCGCACGTCGAGGACCCGTGCGTCGTCCTCGGGCATCACCGAGAAGCGCACCCGGGTGCGACCGGCCGGGTCGAGGTCGAGCAGCTGCCGGTTCACGTACTTGGTCGCGAAGGACGCCTTCGCCGTCGGCAGGCCGCGGAAGGTGCGCACCAGGTCGGCGACGTTGTCGCTGACCAGCGCGTCCACCGAGCAGTCGCTGTTCTCGCCGATGTCGTAGACCCAGCTCTCCGGGTCGCACTGGTCGGGCTCGGTCTTCGGTCCCTGCCGGGCGACGTGCCGGCGCAGGTGCCCGGCGATCTGGTCGATGTTGGTGAAGACGGTGATCGGGTTGGCGAAGCCCTTGCGCCGGGGCACGTAGCAGTAGGCGCAGGCCATGGCGCAGCCGTTGGCCGTGCCGGGGGCGATGAAGTCCGCGGAGCGGCCGTTGGGCCGGGTGACCAGCCCCTTGCGGACGCCGAGCACCAGCGTCTCGGTCTTCACCCGCACCCAGCGGTAGACGTTCCCGGCGTTGCCGTGCAGCTCGGGGATCTGCCAGTGCGAGGGCACCTCGATCACCTCGGCGTCGGGGAACCGGCCGAGCACCTGGCGGCCACGCGGGGACTCCGTCGCCGCCGGTTCGGCGTAGATGCGGCGGACCTGCAGGAGGTGGTTGGGCGGCATCGGCGCCGGCGGCGGCCCGACCTCGAAGAGCGTGAGCGGCTCGGCGGCTCCCATACCGGGTGCAGCACCCGCGGGGCGGCCGCCATTCCGGTGCGAGACTGCGCGGGTGAGCGCACCGGGCGGCCCCCGCATCGATCTCAACGCCGACCTGGGGGAGGGCTTCGGCGTGTGGCGGCTGGGCGACGACGACGCGTTGCTGGAGGTCGTCAGCAGCGCCAACGTGGCCTGCGGGTTCCACGCCGGGGACCCGGTCACGATGCGTCGCGTGTGCGGTGCCGCCGTGGCCGGGGGCGTGGCCATCGGCGCCCAGGTCTCCTACCGCGACCTGGCCGGGTTCGGCCGGCGCTTCGTCGACGTCGCCCCGGACGAGCTCGCCGCCGACGTCCTCTACCAGCTCGCCGCGCTGGACGGCGTGGCCCGCACGGCCGGGGGGCGGGTCTCCTACCTCAAGCCGCACGGGGCCCTCTACAACGCCGTCGTGCACCACGCGGCGCAGGCCCGCGCCGTCGTCGAGGCGGTCGCCGCCTACGACGCCGGGCTGACCGTGCTGGGGCTGCCGGGCTCGGAGCTGCTGCGCACCGCCGCGGCGGCCGGGCTGCCCACCGTGGCGGAGGGGTTCGCCGACCGCGGCTACGCCCCCGACGGCAGCCTCGTGCCCCGCGGGTCGGTGGGAGCGCTGGTGCACGAGCCGGAGGTGGTCGCCGAGCGCGCGGTCCGCATGGCCGCCGAGGGCAGCGTGGTCGCGGTGGACGGCAGCGTGGTGCCGGTCGAGGTGGGGTCGGTGTGCGTGCACGGGGACACGCCGGGCGCGGTGGAGCTCGCGCGGTCGGTGCGGGCAGCGCTGGAGGGGGCCGGGCTCGCGGTCGCCCCGTTCACCGGGTGAGCGGTCAGTCGCCGGGGCGCAGGTCCTCCATCGAGCGGCGCCCGGAGAGCAGGGCGGCGGCGACCTCGTCCACGGACCGCCCCGACGTGTAGGCCTCGGTCCGGAGCAGGGCCAGCGCCTCCTCCGGATCGATGTCGTGGGCGACGCCCAGCTTGCCCACCGCCTCCCACACCGCCGCCCGCTGCCGCGGTGCCGCGCCGCGCAGCCAGTCCGGTCCCTCCGCCGGCGTCCAGGTCGACCAGACCGCGGCGTCGCTGAGCGCGGAGCTGACCAGCTCGCCCACCGCCACCGCCGCGAAGACGTCGAGCTCCACGACGGCGGCCGACCGCCTGAAGTACAGGTCGAGGGCCCCTTCCCCGGCGGGACCCGGGTGCAGGGGGAGGGCGACGACCGCGCGGAAGGGGGTGCCGCGCAGCAGCAGGTCGGCGAAGACCGGCCACCGGCGTCGCAGGTCGTCCTCGACGGCGAACACCGGTTGGCCGGTGGCCTGGGCCGTCGCGCACGGCCCCTCGCCGACGGTGAACTGCATCCGTTCGGCGCTCGCGGCCGCCGGGTCGCTGGCGCCCAGCGGGAGCCGGCGGCCGGTGCCGTCCACCAGGACCAGGCCGGCACCGTCGACCCGGAGCAGTTCGGCGCACACGCGGCTGAGTCGCAGCGGCAGGGCCTCGGGCCCGGCGAGCGCGGGATCGGACTGCCGCGCCAGAGCGGCGTCGAAGCGCGCCCCGATGGTCATGCCCGATTGTCCATCGGTGTGGCGGTGCGTACATCCCGGCCGGTATGGAGCCCCGTCCGGTCGCCCGGACCGGCCGATCCCGGCGGGGTCACAGGGTTATCTGGTTCTCGCGGCCGGTCCGCCACTCGACGAGCACGATGGTGGCGTCGTCCTGCAGCCGGCCCGCCTGGTGGGCCATCACGCTGCGCATCAGCCGGCGGAGCGTCTCCGGCGGGGGGTCGCCGGCCGTCTCGGCGCGGACGACGAAGTCCGCGAGGCGCTCCTCGCCGAAGAAGTCGCCCGCCGGCGATCGCGCCTCGGTGACGCCGTCGGTGTGCAGCAGCACCCGGTCGCCCGGGCGCAGCTGCACCTCGCACGTCCGGGCGGGCCCCTGCTGGAGCCCGAGCGGCAGGTCCGGGCGGCAGCTGCGGGCGGGGATGAGGACGCCGTCGCGCACGACCAGCGGGGAGCCGTGCCCCGCGTTGACCCAGGTGAGCAGGCCGGACTCCAGGTCGAGCCGGGCCAGCAGCGCGGTGGCGAACCGGCTGCCGGGGAACTGCCCGGCGATCGCGGCGTCCATCGCCGCCGACGTCGCGGGAAGGGAGAGCTCGTGCCGGCGGGCCGAGCGGTAGGCGCCGACGGCGACCGTGGTCAGCAACGCGGCGGGCAGACCGTGGCCCACCGCGTCGAGGACCATGAGGTCGGCGACGGGGCCGTTGACGGCGTAGTCGAAGGTGTCCCCGCCGATCTCGTACGCGGGCTCCAGCGCCGCGGAGATGACGATCCGGTCGGTGCCGAAGGTCAGCGGTGGGATCAGGTCCCACTGGATCTCCGCGGCCAGGCTCAGCGGCCGGGTGCGCCGCAGCCGCGCGAACACGTCGCTGTAGGCGTCCCGGGTGACGCAGAGCTCGGCCACCAGTGCGGCGAAGGCGCGGCGTTCCTCGTCCTGCTCCGCGGGAGGCCCGGTGTCGAACAGCAGCTCCAGGACGCCGACCCGCTCGGCGCCGTCGAGCAGGGGGAGCCAGAGGCGCACGGCAGCGTCGTCGCCGGGGCTCGGGGAACGGGTCTCCTCGACCCGGCGGAAGGCGAGGCCGCCGATCGAGCCGTCGACGGACAGCCCGGTGCGCGGCGGAACGTCCTCGCCGGCCACGGGGACCAGGGAGGACTGTTCGTAGTCGGCCAGGTAGATGACGGCCGCGCGGGCGCCGAGGAGCCTCGCGTGCCGGGAGACGACCGAGCCGAGCTCGTCGGCCGTCAGGTGGTGCGACGACCGGAGCAGCGACCGCAGCGGGTCCTGCCCGGAGGCCGTCGTCGAGGTCACGGCGGTCCAGCATTCCACCGGCGTGCGGACCGGGCGAACGGAGTTGCGCGGCGGAGGGGCCGTCACGGGCCCGGGGGATGCCCGATCATGGGCGGGTGGGCGACGGTGGGGGAGCGGTGCGTGCGCTGCCCTACGGCGATCGCGCAGTACTGCTCGAGGTGGCCGACGTCGCCGCGATCCCTGGGCTGCGGGCCGCGCTGCTCGCCGCCCCGCTGGCCGGGCAGGTGGACCTGGTGCCCGCCGCCCGCACCCTGCTCGTCCTGCTCGATCGGCCGGTCACCGACCTCGACGTGACCACCCTGTGCCGACTGGCCCCCGCAGCGCCCGCGGCCGGACCGGCGCGCGCGGCCGTGGTGCTGCCGGTGGTCTTCGACGGACCGGACCTCGCCGAGGTCGCCCGGCTCACCGGGCGGACGGCGGACGCCGTCGTCGCCGCGCTGACCGGCACCGCGCTCACCGTGGCCTTCGGCGGCTTCGCCCCGGGCTTCGGGTACCTGACCGGGCTGCCGGAGGAGCTGCACGTGCCGCGCCGGGCCACCCCGCGCACCCGGGTCCCGGCCGGCTCGGTGGCGCTCGCCGGCCCGTACGCGGGCGTCTACCCGCGTGCCTCGCCAGGGGGCTGGCAGCTGGTCGGGCGCACCGACGCGGTCCTCTTCGACGTCGGGCGCGACCCGCCGGCGCTGCTCGCCCCGGGCACCACGGTCCGCTTCCGGGCGGTGGCCTGAGTGCTCACCGTGCTGACCCCGGGGCCGTTCGCGACCGTGCAGGACGCCGGGCGGATCGGCTGGGCGTCCGTCGGGGTGCCCCGGTCCGGCGCCGCGGACCGGCCGGCGGCGGCGCTGGCCAACCGGCTGGTGGGCAACGCGCCGGCGGCCGCGGTCGTCGAGGCGACGGGCGGGGGGCTGCGGGTCCGCGCCGAGCGCACCCTCCTGGTGGCGGTGACGGGTGCCCCGGTGCCGGTCGTCGTGGACGGGCGCCCGGCGCCGTTCGCCGCGCCCACCACCGTGCGCCCCGGCGCCGTGCTGGGGCTGGGCCCCCCGCGCGCCGGCCTGCGCAGCTACCTCGCGGTGCGGGGCGGCGTCGACGTCTCGCCGGTGCTGGGGTCGCGCAGCACCGACACCCTGTCCGGCCTCGGGCCGGCCGTCCTGACCGCGGGCACGCGGCTGCCGGTCGGCGGGCTGGCGGGGGAGGAGCCGGTCGTCGACGTCGCGCCCGTGGGTGCGCCGTCGGACCGGCCGGTGCTGCGGGTGCTGCCCGGGCCGCGGCGGGACTGGCTCGACGACGCCGCGTGGCCGGCCCTGCTGGGAGCCGGCTGGGCGGTCGGTGCCGACAGCGACCGGGTGGGGTTGCGGCTGGCAGGTCCCCGGCTCGGTCGGGCCCGCGACGGGGAGCTGCCCAGCGAGGGGCTGGTGCCCGGGGCGCTGCAGGTCCCGCCCGACGGCGCCCCGGTGCTGTTCCTCGCCGATCACCCGGTCACCGGTGGCTATCCGGTGCTCGCCGTCGTCGTCACCGCGGACCTGCCCGCCGCCGCCCAGTTGCGGCCCGGGGACGTGGTCCGCTTCCGCGCGGCGCGCTGACCGGCATCAGCTCCCGCGCACCGGCAGCACCGCGGGCCCGTGCGGGCCCGGCACGATGCGGGCGCGGGCGCCGTAGTGCTCCGCCAGCACGGCGGCGGTGAGTACCTCCGCCGGGCTGCCCTCGGCGGCCACCCGCCCCTCGGCGAGGAGGGTGAGCCGGTCGGCGTACTGCCCGGCGAGGGTGAGGTCGTGCAGGGTGCTCACCACGGTGAGCCCGTCCTGCCGCCGCAGCCGGTCCAGCAGGTCGAGGACCTGCTGCGCGTGCCCGAGGTCCAGGGCGGCGGTGGGCTCGTCGAGCAGCAGCACTCGCGGTCGCTGGGCCAGCGCCCGCGCGAGGACGGCGCGCTGCTGCTCCCCACCGGAGAGGGTGACGACCGCCCGATCGGCCAGCTCGTCGAGCTCCAGCCGGTCCATCACCTCGGCGACGACCTCGCGATCGACCCGCCGGGGTGCGGCCAGCAGCGGACGGTGCGGGGTGCGGCCGAGCAGGACGTAGTCCCGCGCGCTGACGCCCTCGGGCAGCACCGGCAGCTGCGGCGCGTAGGCCAGCAGGCGGGCCCGGTCGCGGCGCGGCATCCCGGTGAGCGGGACGCCGTCGATGCGCACCTGGCCCTCGTGCGGGTGCAGGCCCAACACCGAGCGCAGCAGCGTGGACTTGCCCGACCCGTTGGGGCCGATGATGCCCAGCCAGCCGCCGGCCGCCACGGTGAACCGGACACCGGCGAGCACCGGGCGCCGTCCGTAGCCGGCGTCGAGGCCCACGACCTCCACGCGCGCGCCGCCGGCACCGCGCGGGCCGGGTGGTCCTCCGCTCACCGTCGCCGCGCCCCCGCCCACAGCAGGCCCGCGAAGAACGGCGCGCCGACGAACGCGGTGACCACGCCCAGCGGCAGCTCCGCGGGGGCGAGCACGGTGCGGGCGAGCAGGTCGGCGAGCACCAGGAACGCGCCACCGGCCAGCAGGGACACCGGGAGCACCCGGACGTTGGCGCCGCCGACCAGCCGGCGGACGATGTGCGGCACGACCAGCCCGACGAAGCCGATCAGCCCGCTGACCGCCACGGCCGACGCGGTGGCCAGCGACGCGGCGACCACGACCAGCAGCCGCAAACGGCCGGGGTGCACGCCGAGCGAGCGGGCCTCGTCGTCGCCGACCGCCAGCACGTCCAGGGGGCGGGCGCACAGCAGCAGGGCGACCACCGCCACCCCCAGGTAGGGGAGGACCAGGCCCACGTCGGACCACTGCGCGCCGCCCAGGTGCCCGAGCAGCCAGCCGTAGATCTCCCGCAGGTCGTCCGTGTTCTGCTGCTGCACCAGCGTCTGCGCCGCCGCGAGGAAGGCGGCGACCGCGATGCCTGCCAGCAGCAGCGGCGCGCTCTGCGAGCCGCCGGCCGCGTGACCGAGGGCCAGCGCGCACCCCACACCGACGAGCGCGCCGACGAAGGCGGCCAGCGGGACCACCCCGACCGGGCCGACCTGCTGGCCGGGTGCGTAGGCGAGGACCAGGGTGGCGCCCAGCCCGGCCCCGGCCGCCGCGCCCAGGAGGTAGGGATCGGCGAGCGGGTTGCGGAACACCCCCTGGTACGCGGCGCCGGAGACGGCCAGCCCGGCGCCGACCAGCACCGCGAGCACGACGCGGGGCAGGCGGAGCTCCAGCAGCACCGCTGCGCGGGTCCCCTCCAGGGTGCCGGGGACGTCGAGGCCCACGGGCGCCAGCGCGCGGTCGAGCAGCGTGGCGACGACCGTGCCGGGCGGCAGCGGCACCGCGCCCACCCAGACCCCGGCGAGCGCCGCGGCCACGAGGGCGGCGGTGACGCCGGCTCCGGAGAGGAGTGCGGAGCGCGGTGACCGCACGGCACCCGGCCCCGCCGCGGTGCGGCCGGGCCGGGTGCCGTGGGTGGTGCTCATGCCGCCGGGCTCAGTCCTGCAGGGCCCCGGCGACCGCCTCGGCGAAGTCGGCCACGCGCGGACCCCACCGGGAGGCGATGTCGTCGTCGACGGCGAGGACCCGCCCCTCGGTCACCGCGGGCACCGAGCCGAACGCCGGCCGCTGGGCCACCGTCTCGGCGCTCTCGCCGCAGCACTCGGTGTCGGCCAGCACGATCAGCTCGGGCGCCTGGTCGACGACGTACTCGGCCGACAGCTGGGGGTAGCCCCCGGCCTCGGGGGCACCGTCGGCGATGTTCTCCAGGCCGAAGAGGGAGTAGATCCCGCCGATGAACGTCTCGCTCGTCGCGGAGTAGAACGACGGGTCGAGCTCGTGGTAGACGCGCATCCCGGCGACGGCGTCGGGCACGGACGCGACGGCGGCGTCGATCCGGTCCTGCACGTCGGCGACCACCTCGGCCGCCTCGTCGTCGTGCCCGGTCGCCGTCCCGAGGGTCTCCAACTGCGCGTAGGTGTCGTCGAGGTCCTCGGCGGCCTCGAGCAGCAGGACCGGGACGTCGAGCGTCTCGAGCGCGTCGACGATGCCGTTGATGTCGTTGCTGAGCACCACCAGGTCGGGGTCGTACCCGGCGACGGCCTCGGCGTTGGGCGTGAACGCCGACAGCTCCGTGGTCGGCGCCTCGGCCGGGTGGTCGGAGTTGTCGTCGACGGCCTCCACCTGCTCCCCGGCGCCGATGGCGAAGAGCATCTCGGTGGCCGTCGGCGACAGGGAGACGATGGCCTCCGGCCGCTCGTCGAGGGTCAGCTCGCCGTTGTCGCCGGTGACCGTCACGGGGAAGTCGCCGGCGGCCGTGGTGGGGTCCGCGTCGTCACCGCCGTCCGAGGCCCCACCGCAGGCGGGCAGCGCCAGGACGGGGGCCGCCAGGAGGGCGAGGACGGCGCGCACGGGTCGCCGCGGGGCGCGCGAGGTGCGCGCCGCCCGGGAGGAGGTGCCGAGCAAGGAAGAGCCTCCAGAGGAGGCGGCGGGCGTCGCCCCCGAGCTGACCCGACGCCCGATGCGCGACCCCTGCCGCGGGGGTCGGTTGCACGGCGCAGGGCAGGCGATCTGGCTCGGGCCCGCACGGGGCCATCACAGTTGCGGGACAGCGCCGGGTTCGCACCGGGCTTCGCTGCGGCTGCACCGCCGGCAGACGCCGGCGGGCTGAAAGGTACCAGCGGGCGGGACGCGGACGGCCGGAACCGCGGCGGTCGGCTCACCCGCGGGCGGCGAGCACCTCCGCGTAGACGTCCACGGTCTGCCGGGCGATCGCGGCCCAGCCGAACTCGGCGACGACCCGCTCGCGGCCGGCGGCGCCCATCGCGGCGGCGCGCTGCGGATCGGCGAGCAGCTCGCCGGTGCGCGCGGCCAGGCCGGCGGCGAACCCGGTCGGGTCCGCCTCGTCGTAGGGCACCAGGAGACCGGTGCGGCCGTCGTCGACGACCTCCGGAATGCCGCCCACGGCGCTGGCGACGACGGCGGTGCCGCACGCCGCCGCCTCCAGGTTGACGATGCCCAGCGGCTCGTACACCGACGGGCACACGAAGACCGTGGCACCGGTGATCAGCGGCACCAGCTGCTCGCGCGGCAGCATCGCCTCGATCCACACCACGCCGTCGCGGCGGGACTGCAGCTCGGCGACGGCGTCGGCGACCTGCTGCCGCTCGGCCGGGGTGTCGGCGGCCCCGGCGCACAGCACGAGACCGGCATCGGCCGGCAGCTGGTCGGCCGCGGCCAGCAGGTGGGCCAGCCCCTTCTGCCGGGTGATCCGGCCGACGAACAGCGCGTACGGCCGGTCGGGGTCCACCCCGAGCCCGCGGACCACCTCCGGGGCGTGCACCGGGCGGTAGGCCTCCGCGTCGACGCCGTTGTGGACAACGTGCACCCGGGCCGGGTCCAGCTCGGGGTAGACGGCGAGCACGTCCTCCCGCATGCCCGCGCTCACCGCGACCACCGCGTCGGCGGCCAGGTAGGCGGTGCGCTCGGCCCAGGAGGACAGCCGGTAGCCGCCGCCCAGCTGCTCGGCCTTCCACGGCCGGCGCGGTTCCAGCGAGTGGGCGGTGACGACGTGCGGCACGCCGTGCACCAGCGCGGCGAGCAGCCCGGCCGTGTTGGCGTACCAGGTGTGGCTGTGCACGAGGTCGGCTCCGGCGAGCGCGGCGGCGATCTCGACGTCGACCCCCAGCGCCTGCAGGGCCCCGTTGGCGTCGGACAACCCGGCGGGCACGGCGTGGGCGGTCGCGTCCGCCCGTGCGCCGCCGAAGCAGTGGACGTCGAGCTGCGGCCCGTCGGGCAGGGCACGCAGCGCCGACACCAGGTGCTCGACGTGCACCCCCGCGCCGCCGTAGACGTCCGGCGGCCACTCTCGCGTGACGATCCCGATGCGCACGCCGTCACCCTAGAAGGACCACCTTTCCCCCCGCGCCTCGCAGGCTCGGCGCGGGCCCCTGAAAGGTGGCCGTTCCAGCGCGTCACCGGGCTCGGCGCGGGACCCAGACGGGTGGCCTCCGTGCGGTTCGTGCTGTGCCCGCGTCGGCCAACGGATACGTTTCTGGCATGCGCGGCGGTCCACGGGTGCTCGGCATCGTCCTGGCGGGCGGTGAGGGGAAGCGGCTGTCTCCGCTGACCCAGGACCGCGCGAAGCCGGCCGTCCCCTTCGGCGGCAACTACCGGCTCATCGACTTCGTCCTCTCCAACCTGGTCAACGGCGACATCCGGCACATCGCCGTCCTCACCCAGTACAAGAGCCACAGCCTGGACCGTCACATCACCCAGACCTGGCGGATGTCCAGCCTGCTCGGCAACTACGTGACACCGGTGCCGGCGCAGCAGCGCCTCGGCCCCCGCTGGTACACCGGCAGCGCCGACGCGATCTTCCAGAGCCTGAACCTCATCTACGACGAGCGCCCGGAGATCGTCGTCGTCTTCGGCGCCGACCACGTCTACCGCATGGACCCGGCGCAGATGATCGACCAGCACCTGCAGACCGGTGCGGGCGTCACCATCGCGGGGCTGCGGGTGCCGCGGCGGGAGGCGACCGAGTTCGGCGTCATCGACTCCGACGCGGCGGGCAAGGTGCGGGGGTTCCTGGAGAAGCCCGCAGAGCCGCCCGGCCTGCCGGACTCGCCCGAGGAGAGCTTCGCCTCCATGGGCAACTACGTCTTCACCACCGACGCCCTGCTCGAGGCGCTGCGCACCGACGCGGAGGACCAGGACTCGGTGCACGACATGGGCGGCTCGATCATGCCCATGCTGGCCGACGCAGGAGAGGCGTGGGTCTACGACTTCTCCACCAACGTGGTGCCCGGCGCGACCGAGCGGGACCAGGGGTACTGGCGCGACGTCGGGACGATCGACTCCTACTACGACGCGCACATGGACCTGGTGTCGGTCTCGCCGGTGTTCAACCTCTACAACGAGCGGTGGCCGATCTACACGCTGCCGCCGCAGCGCCCGCCGGCGAAGTTCGTGCTGGGGGGCCGCGCCGAGGAGTCCATGGTCAGCGCCGGCGCGATCATCGGCGGCGGCTCGGTGCACAACTCCGTGATCTCGCCGGGGGTGCGCGTCGAGCGGGGCGCCCGGGTCGAGGACAGCGTCGTCATGGACGGCGCCTACATCGGGGAGGGTGCGCAGGTCCGGCGGGCGATCCTGGACAAGAACGCCGTCGTGCCCGCGGGTGCGCGGATCGGTTTCGACCACGACCTGGACCTGGAGCGCTACCACGTCAGCGCGGGTGGGATCACCGTGCTCGGCAAGGGCGCCCGCGCCTACCTGTAGGCCCCGTCCGGAGGCTCGCCGCGAGCTCGCGAGTGGTCGGGAGGCCTCGGTGCAGGGTCCCGCCGCGAGCCTGCGAGTGGTGGGGGGACCGAGGTCCTTCTGGGGGTCCTTCCTCGCGTTACCCGCGCTTGGTGGCGACGAGCAGGCCGGTGCCGATCGGCAGGACGGCGGGCAGCAGGGTCTCGTCGTCCCGGATCGTGCGGGCGATCTCCCGCCAGGCCACCGACTGGGGGTCGCGGGCGGTGCGGTCGGCGACCCGGCCGCCCTCGAGCAGCCCGTGGCAGGTCAGCGTGCCGCCGACCCGGACCAGGGCGAGCAGTGCGGCGAGGTGCTCGGCGTACTCCCGGGGCGGGCCGGCGCAGCACACCATGTCGTAGCCGCCGGGCGAGAGCCGGGGGAGGACCTCCCCGGGGGTGCCGAAGATCAGCCGTGCCCGGCTGGCCGGCACGCGGGCCTCGGCGAGGGCGGCACGTGCCGCGCGCAGCTGCTCGGGATCGCCGTCCAGCGCGGTCAGCACCCCGTCGGACCGCATCCCGCGCAGCAGCCACAGCGCGGCCAGCCCCCCGCCGCTGCCGATCGAGACCACCGAGCGGGCAGCGCTCGTGGCGGCGAGGACGGCCAGGGTGGCGCCCACCGGGGGCTCCACCGGGCCCGTCCCGGGTAGGAACTGCGCGCGGCGCCGGGCGGCCACCATCTCGGGGGACTCGGCGGCGAAGCGGTCGGCGTAGGCGGCGCCCGGGTCGGTGCCGCCTCCGGGCGGCGGCTGATCGGCGCTCATCACCGGCCGAGGGTAGTTGCCCGCACCGCCGCCGCCGCGTGCGCGGGCGCACCTGTGCGTCTGCTGGGAGTCCCGGTGCGCGGGAACACGGGTGTGCCGATCGACCGTTGACCAGGACGTGCGATTCACGCGTGCCGCGTCCGGTCCCGCCGACGCCGGGGAGGTCGCGGGCGGCCCCGTCTGCGATCCTGGTGGCGTGCCCGAGGCCACCGCCCCGCAGTCCGCCGCTCCCGCGGAGCAGCCGGGCTGGGTGGCGCCGTCCTGGGAGCAGGTCGTCCGCGACCACTCCGCCCGGGTGTACCGGCTGGCCTACCGCCTGTCGGGCAACCCCCAGGACGCCGAGGACCTGACGCAGGAGACCTTCGTCCGGGTGTTCCGCTCGCTGGCCGACTACTCGCCGGGCACCTTCGAGGGCTGGCTGCACCGGATCACCACGAACCTGTTCCTCGACATGGTCCGGCGTCGGCAGCGGATCCGCTTCGACGCGCTGCCTGACGACACGGAGCGGCTGCCCGGCCGCGCGCCGAGCCCGGAGCAGGTGTACGCCGACACCCACCTCGACCCCCAGGTGCAGGCGGCGCTCGACGCGCTGTCCCCGGAGTTCCGGGTGGCCGTCGTGCTGTGCGACATCGAGGGGCTGACCTACGAGGAGATCGCCGCCACGCTGGGCATCAAGCTCGGCACCGTGCGCAGCCGCATCCACCGGGGGCGGGTGCAGCTGCGCGAGGCGCTGGCACACCTGGCCCCGCGCCGGGCGGGCGTCCCGGGGGAGGTGGGGGCATGAGCATCCCGGAGAGCCACCTGGCGCAGGAGGCGATCGCCGCACTGGTCGACGGCGAGCTGTCCGCCGGGCCCGCCGGTCGGGCGGCCCGCCACCTCACCGCCTGCGCCTCCTGCCGGATGGCCGTGGCCGCGCAGCGCGAGGCCAAGGAGGCCCTCCACGGCTCCGCCGACGTGGCCATGCCCGGTGATCTGCTGTCCCGGCTCCGCGCCATCCCCTTCACCGCCGAGGTACCGGGGGCCGGTGCCGGCACCGGGGGGCTGAGCGCCTCGGCCGGGGAGCTGACGGTCACGGGCAGCACCGGCGCCTTCTCCGTCGACCTCACCGAAGGGGCGCACCGGCGCACGTCGTCCGACCACCGCTGGTTCCGCCGCGGCGTCGCCGGGACGATCGTCGGCCTGGGCGCCGGGGTGACGGCGCTGGCGCTCACCCTGCCGCCCGACGGCGGCCGCGCGCCCGCGGCCGATCCGGTGCGGCCCGAGCAGCACACCGAGGTCGCGCCGCCGGTGCTGCGGACGGTGACCATCGGCACCGTCGGCGGCCTCGGCTCCCCGGGCGGGACCCCCTGAGCAGCACGCGGCGCGACGCCCCGGAGGACGGCGACGCCGCCTACGCGCGGCCCGAGGGCCAGGCCGGCGCCTTCGACGAGACGACGGCCCCCCGGGTGGCGCCCGGCCCGGTCCGCGCCCCCCAGCCCAGCCCCGCGCAGGCCACGGCCTTCGGACGCCCGGAGCGGGTGACGGGCAGCTTCGCCGGCGACCGCCCGACCCTCCCGCCGCGCCCGGTGCCGCCCCCACCGCCCGAGGCGCTGCTGCGCGCCTTCGGCCCACCCGCTCCGGGGCGGGGCGGCCTGCAGGAGCCGCCGGGTGGCCGCCCCGGACGGCGGCGCACCGCCACCGGCCCGTGGTGGAAGGCCGACGCGCGTGAGGACCCCTGGCGCGACCCGTCGTCCCCCGCCGCGCTGGGCGCTCCCGCCGTGTACGACGAGGACCGCCAGCCCGGCCCCGTCGTCGTGGACGCCCGCGGCCGCCGCAAGGTGCGGCTGCGGGACCTCTCGATCCGCCTGACCACGCTCGCCGTGCTCGGCCTGCTGGTCGTCGGCCTCGTCGGTGGCGGCGTCGGCTGGTACCTCACCCGCACCGCGGACGAGACGCCCCTCCACACCCCGGGCACCACCCTCACCCAGGTCGATCCGGGCGGGCCCCGCGAGCAGGGGTCGGTGTCGGGCATCGCCGAGGCGGTGATCCCGGCGGTCGTCTCGATCGAGGTGCGCGTCGGCCAGGCCGGTGCCACCGGTTCCGGGGTCGTGATCGACGGCGAGAACGGCTACATCGTCACGAACAACCACGTCATCTCCGGCGCCGACGACGTCGAGGGCGCCGAGATCCGGGCGGTCTTCTCCGACGGCAGCGGATCCGCCGCGCGCATCGTGGGCCGCGACCCGGCCAGCGACCTCGCCGTCGTCAAGGTGGAGAAGCCCGGTCTGGTGACGGCCGCGCTGGGCCGGTCCGGCGACGTCGTGGTCGGCGACCCGGTGGTGGCGATCGGCTCGCCGCTGGGGCTGGCGGGCACCGTCACCAGCGGGATCGTCAGCGCGCTGGACCGCCCGGTCCGGCTCTCCGGCGAGGGCACCGACACCAATGCGGTGATCAGCGCGGTGCAGACCGACGCCCCGATCAACCCGGGCAACTCCGGTGGGGCGCTGGTCGACGGGAGCGGGGCGCTCGTCGGCATCAACACCGCGATCGCCTCGACCGGCGCCGGTGGGTCGATCGGCCTCGGTTTCGCGATCCCGGTGGACACGGTGAAGCGGATCACCGAGCAGCTCATCGCCACCGGCTCGGCCGTGCACGCCACGCTCGGCGTCAACGCCCGCTCGGTCACCGACGGCACGCGCGACGGCGCCCTGGTCGTCAACGTCGAGCCGGGCAGCCCCGCGGCCGAGGCCGGCATCCGTGAGCAGGACGTCATCATCGCCGTCGGGGACACGCCGGTCGGCAGCTCCGAGGAGCTGGCCGTCGCCGTCGACGCCCGGCAGCCGGGGGACGTCGTGACCGTCGAGCTCGTGCGCGGCGGGAGCTCGCGCACGGTCGAGGTGACGCTCGCCGCCGCATAGGCCCGGCGGCGGCTACGCTGACCCTCGGTAGCGCTGGCGGCCGGAGGAACAGGGAGCACGGTGTTCGACTCGATCGGCTGGGGCGAGATCTTCGTGCTGGCGCTCGCCGCCCTGTTCATCTTCGGGCCCGAGCGGCTGCCCGACCTGGCGCGCGAGGCCGCCGCCGGGCTCAAGCGGTTGCGCAGTGCGGTCACCGGCATGCGCACCCAGGTCAACGACTCCCTCGGCGACGACTTCGCGGAGCTGCGCGACCTCGACCTGCGCAAGTACCACCCGCGGACGTTCATCCGCGAGCAGCTGCTGGGTGACGACGACGACGCCCGGGTACCCGCCGCCACGGCGAACGGGGCGACGGCCGCCACGGTGGTCGCCGCGCAGCTGCGCGACCGCAGCGTCCCGCCGCCGTTCGACATCGACGCGACCTGACCCCCTGAGCCGGGCGGCGCAGGACGACCCCTGCCACGACTCTGGGGGTGTTCCTCCCGCTGCTGGACTCCTGAAGGACGCCGACAGCGGGAGGAACACCCCCAGAGCGGGTGGCTCAGCTCAGTGCTTGACGGGGGTGAGCCCGAGGCTCATCCCGGAGAGCCCGCGCTGGCGGACGGCGAGCCCGTCGGCGATCTTCTCCAGCGCCTTGGCGGCCGGGGTCTCGGGGTCGGCGAGGACGATCGGCGCACCGGCGTCGCCGGCCTCCCGGAGCCGGGTGTCCAGCGGGATCTGACCCAGCAGCGGGACGCGCGCACCGAGGGTGCGGGTGAGCGCGTCGCTGACCGTCTGCCCTCCGCCGGAGCCGAAGACCTCGACGCGCGAGCCGTCGGGGAGCTCCATCCAGCTCATGTTCTCGATGACGCCGACGACCTGCTGGTGGGTCTGCGTGGCGATCGCACCGGCGCGCTCGGCCACCTCGGCCGCGGCCAGCTGCGGGGTGGTGACGACGAGGATCTCGGCGTTGGGCAGGAGCTGCGCGATGGAGATCGCGACGTCACCGGTGCCCGGGGGGAGGTCCAGCAGCAGGACGTCGAGGTCGCCCCACCACACGTCGGCGAGGAACTGCTGCAGCGCGCGGTGCAGCATCGGCCCGCGCCACACGACCGGGGTGTTGCCCGGGGTGAACATGCCGATCGAGATGACCTTCACGCCCATCGACTGCGGCGGCATGATCATGTTGTCGACCTGGGTGGGCTTGTCGTCGACCCCGAGCATGCGCGGCACGGAGTGGCCGTAGATGTCGGCGTCCACGACGCCGACCGACAGCCCGCGCTTGGCCAGGGCCGCGGCGAGGTTCACGGTGACGCTGGACTTGCCGACGCCGCCCTTGCCCGAGGCGACGGCGTAGACGCGGGTGAGCGAGCCGGGCTGGGCGAAGGGGATCACCGGGTCCGCGGCGTCGGTGCCGCGCACGGTCTTGCGCAGCTCGGCGCGCTGCTCGTCGCTCATCACGTCGAGGGCGACCTGCACCGAGGTCACGCCGGGGACGGCGCCGACGGCGGCGGTGACCCGGTTGGTGATCGTCTCCCGCATCGGGCAGCCGGCGACGGTCAGGTACACCTCGACGTCGACCGAGCCGTCGGGCCCGATCCGCACGTCCTTGACCATGCCGAGCTCGGTGAGCGGGCGGTTGATCTCCGGGTCCTGGACGGTGGCCAGAGCGGCGTTGACGGCGTCGAGCGCCGGGGTGCCGGTCAGCTGGTCGGACATGGTGTTCGTCTGTCTCCTTCGACGGGGGACCGGCGTCCGGCGGTCTGCGGCCAGAAGCGGCGACCTGCGCGATCGGTCGCCTGCCACTGTACGGCGGGTGGCGGCCCGGCCTGCCCGGCGGAGGGTGATCTACCGCGCAGCCGGCCGCGTCCTAGGGTCGGGGTCGTGCCGGCCGACCGCTCCCAGACCCTGCGCGACGCCGTGGGGCTGGGCCTCGCGGTCGGGCTGTACGGCATCGCCTTCGGAGCCGCCGCCGACGCGGCCGGGCTGGACGTCTGGCAGGCGATGACCCTCTCGGCGCTGATGTTCACCGGCGCGTCGCAGTTCGCGCTCGTCGGCGTCCTGGGGGCCGGCGGGAGTGCGGCGGCGGCCGCGGGCAGCGCGCTGCTGCTCGGCACGCGCAACACCGTCTACGGCGTCCGCATGGCCCCGCTGCTGGCGCCCCGGGGACCGGCCCGGCGGGCCGGTGCGGCGCACTGGGTGATCGACGAGACGACGGCGATGGCCGTGGCCGCGCCCGACCGCGAGCTGGGCCGGCTGGCGTTCTGGGCCACCGGCGCCACCATCTACCTCGGCTGGAACGTCACGACGCTGATCGGCGTGCTCGGCGCCTCGGAGCTCGGCGGGGCGGCGGAGGCGGCGCTGGACGCCGTCGTTCCCGCGGCCTTCCTCGCGCTGCTGTGGCCCCGGCTGCGCGCGGGCTTCCCGGAGGCGCAGGTCCAGCGCCGCGTCGCCCTCGGGGGAGCGGTGGTGGCGCTGGCCCTGACGCCGTTCGTGCCCGCCGGCGTGCAGGTCGTCGCCGCGGTGGTGGCGGTCGCGCTCGCCGGCCGGCCGCGGTCGGAGGTCCGCCCGGCATGAGCGCTACCGCGGTGTGGACGGCGGTCCTGGTGGCCTCGGCCGGCTGCTACCTGCTGAAGCTGGCCGGCCTGTCGGTGCCGGCGGCGTGGGTGGAGCAGCCGTGGGTCGCGCGGGTCGTCGACTTCGTGCCCGCCGCCCTCCTGGCCGCCCTCGTGGTGGTGCAGGCCCTCACCAGCGGCGACCGGCTCGTGCTCGACGGGCGGCTGGCCGGGCTGGCCGTCGCTGCCCTGGCCCTGGCGCTGCGGGCGCCGTTCATCGTGGTGCTGGTGCTCGCGGGGGCGGCCGGGGCGCTCGTGCACGTCGTCACCGGCTGACCGGTACCGCGGCGCGCCGGAACCGCAGCTCACCCGCCCCTCGGCCAGGATCGCGGGGTGACAGAGCTGACCGAGGCTGCGACGCCGGGGCGGGCGGCCGCCCGGCGGGAGGCGTTCCTGCGGCTCGCCGGTCTCGCCGTCCTGGGCGGGGTCGCCGGCGTGGCGGCCAAGCTCGGCGACGAGTCGGGGTGGCGGTGGGCCGCCGATCTCGGCACCTACCCGGCGGCCTGGGTGCTCGTGGTGGCGCTGATCGGGCGGTTCGCGCCCGGCGTCGCGTCGGCCGCGGTCCGTGCGGCCGTCTTCTTCGCCGCGATGACCGCCGCCTACTACGGCTGGGCGGTCCTCGTGCTCGGCTTCGGCTACGACCCCGGGCTGATCGCCGCCTGGCTGCTGCTCGCGGCCACCGCGGTGGCGGTGTTCGCGGCGGTCTGCTGGTGGGCCTCCCGCCGGCCGGGTCCGCTGGCCGGGGCGCTGCTCGCGCTGGCCGCGGGGACGGCCCTGGCGAACGGCGCGCTCCGCGGCTTCTGGCTGGATTGGACCGGCAGCGACGTGGTGCTGCACCCGGTGCAGGCGGTCGTGGAGGTCGTCGTCGTCCTGGTCGTCGTCCTGCTGCTGCCCCGCCGGCGCAGCACCCGGCTGTGGGCGCTGGGACTGCTGCTCCCCATGGCCTGGCTGGCGCAGGAGCTGCTCGACCGCCTGTACGGGACCGGCCTCGTCCGCTGACCGGCGGCACGGGGTCGCCCGGGGATTGGGGGGCCGATCGGGGGGCACGGCAGCGGGTGCCCGACCCCGACGATCGGAGGGACCCCGTGCAGTACCGCGAGATCACCACCCCGGGAACGAGTGCGGAACGCGAGCGCACCTACGTCGTGATCCTCGACGAGGGGGACGAGGCGGTGGCGGCGCTGACCTCGTTCGCCCGGGAGGAGCAGCTCTCCGCCGCCCAGGTCACCGCCGTCGGCGCGTTCCGGCGCGCGGTGGTCGGCTGGTTCGACCGGCAGACCAGCGACTACCGGCGGGTCACCGTCGGCCAGCAGTGCGAGGTGCTCTCGCTGATCGGCGACGTCGCCCTGGGCACCGACGGGAACCCGGCGCTGCACCTGCACGCCGTCCTCGGCCTGCCCGACGCCACCACGCGCGGCGGCCACCTGCTCGAGGGCGAGGTGTGGCCCACGCTGGAGGTGGTGGTCCGGGAGAGCCCGGCGCAGCTGCGCAAGACCATGCGCCCGGAGATCGGGCTGGCGCTGATCGACCTGGACCGCGCCGAGCACTGAGCGGGCTCAGGCGACCGGGTCGCGCTTCCGCTTGCCCTTCTTGTCGCGCCGCTCCCGGTCCTCGCCCTCGTCCGGCACCAGCCGGTTGAGCTCGCCGCGGATGAAGTCCCGGGTGGCCAGCTCGCCGACGGCCACGCGGAGCGCGGCCAGCTCGCGGGCCAGGTACTCGGTGTCGGCGCGGTTCTGCGCCGCCCGGGCGCGGTCCTCCTCGGCCTGCACGCGATCGCGGTCGGCCTGCCGGTTCTGCGCCAGCAGGATGAGCGGGGCGGCGTACGCGGCCTGGGTCGAGAACGCCAGGTTGAGCAGGATGAACGGGTACGGGTCCCAGCGCAGCTGGACGGCGAAGACGTTCAGCGAGATCCAGACGACGACGAGGATCGTCTGGACGGCCAGGAACCGCCCCGTCCCCAGGAAGCGCGCGATGCCCTCGGCGAACTGCCCGACCGCGTCGGGGTTGAGCCGCAGGAAGCTGCCGAACCGGCGGGCGCCGCCGCGCGGGACGTCCAGCCGGGGCGTGTCAGCCACGGCGCGCCCGCTCCCGCCAGTCATCGGGAAGCAGGTGGTCGAGGACGTCGTCGACGCTCACCGCGCCGACCAGCCGGCCCTGCGCGTCGACCACCGGCGCGGCGACCAGGTTGTAGGTGGCGAAGTAGCGGGTGACCTCGGCGAGCGGCGCCTCCGGCCTGAGCGGCTCCAGGTCGTCGAGCACGCCGCTCACCAGGGTCGAGGGTGGCTCGCGCAGCAGCCGCTGGATGTGCGCGAGCCCTAGGTACCGCCCGGTCGGCGTGGCCGACGGCGGGCGGCAGACGTACACCTGACTGGCCAGCGAGGGGGTGATCTCCTCCTGCCGCACCCGGGCCAGCGCCTCGGCGACGGTGGCGTCGGGGGAGAGGATGACCGGCTCGCTGGTCATGATCCCGCCGGCGGTGTCCTCCGAGTACTTGAGCAGCTGGCGCACCGACTCGGCCTCGTCGGGCTCCATCAGCTCGAGCAGCCGGTCGCGGTCGACGTGGTGCAGCTCGGAGAGCAGGTCCGCGGCGTCGTCGGGGTCCATCTCCTCCAGGACGTCGGCCGCGCGGCCCTCCTCCAGCGTGCCGAGGATGGTGATCTGCTCGGCCTCGGGGAGCTCGCCCAGGACGTCGGCCAGCCGCACGTCGTCCATGGCCTCGGCGACCTCGTGCCGGCGTTTGATCGGGAGCTCCTGGAGCGCGTGCGCCATGTCCGCTGCGTTCAGCTCCCGGTAGGTGGCGATCAGCGTCTCGGCGCCCTGCCCGGCCGGCGAGAGCGCCAGCCCGGTGACCTCGCCCCACTCGAGCTGGTGCAGCTGCCCGCGCCGGCCGATGCGACCGGGCTCCTGTACGGCGACCCGGGACAGCAGCCAGTCGCCGGTGCGGGTCTGCTCCATGCCGGCGTCGACGACCGTGGCCGGGCGGCCGGACTCGTTGATCGTCACCTGCCGGTCGAGCAGCTCGCCGAGCACGAGGGTCTCGCCGCCCCGCTGCTCGAACCGCTTGAGGTTGAGGGTGCCCGACGCGAGCATCACCGCTCCCGGGTCCAGCGCCGTCACCCGGCCCATCGGCACGAAGATCCGCCGCCGGGCGACCACCTCGACCACGAGGCCGAGGACGCGGGGGCAGGCGGTGCCCACCCGGAGCCCGACGACGACGTCGCGGACCTTCCCGACCCGGTCGCCGTTGGGGTCGAAGACGGTCAGCCCGGCAAGCCGGGAGACGTACGCCCTGGTCGCCGTCGTCACGGATCGGAAGGCTACCGTCGGCGCCGTGACTGCCCCGGTTGCGCTGGAGTACGAGGTCGTCGACGTGTTCGCCCCGCGGGCGTTCGCCGGGAACCCGCTGGCGGTGGTCTTCGCCGCCGACGAGCTCACGACGCAGCAGTGCCAGGCCCTCGCGAACGAGTTCCAGCTCTCGGAGACGTCGTTCCTGTGCGCCCCCACGGAGCCCGGCGCCGACTACCGGGTGCGGATCTTCACGCCCTACGCCGAGCTGCCCTTCGCCGGCCATCCGAGCGTCGGCGCGGCGCACACCCTGGTCCGCACCGGGCGGCTGCCGGCGGGGACGCTGCGCCAGGAGTGCGGTGCCGGGGTGCTCGACGTGGTGGTCGACGACGGCGGCGCGACCCTCTCCGGTGGCCGGCCGACGCTCCAGGACGGACCCGCGCCGGCTGTGCTGGCCGCTGCGCTCGGGCTCGACGAGGCCGACGTCACCGGGGTTCCCTCGGACGTCGCCGGCTGCGGCCTGCCCTTCGGCTACCTGTCCGTGTGCCCCGACGCCGTCGACCGGGCCGACCCCGACCGGGCCGCGCTCGCCGGGCTCGACGTCGGTGAGGGCGTGTCGGTGCTCTCCTGGGACGGCGCGACCGCGACCGCCCGCGCGCGCGTCTTCGCCCGCGACCTGAACTGGGGCGAGGACCCGGCCACCGGCTCCGCCGCGCTGGGCGCGGGGGTGTGGCTGGTCGAGAGCGGTCTGGTGGCCGGGGAGGGGACGACGTCGTTCACCGTGCGGCAGGGCGAGCGGATGGGGCGCCCGTCGGTCCTCGGGTGCACCGTCACCGCGGCCGGCGGGCGGGCGGTCGCGACCACCGTGCGCGGTGCCGTCGTCCCGGTGGCGAGCGGCCGTATCCGGGTGCCGTCCTGGTGAAGGGCCCTCCTGCGCCCCGCCACTCGCCCGCTCGCGGTGGGGCGCTGCAGGAAGGCCACGCGTCCTCCGCCTGGGCGCTGCACCGACCCGGGAGCCGGGACGTGGGCCTGCTCTCCCTCGCGGTCGTGGGGGTCTCGCTGTCGGCGCCGCTGACCGCGATGGTCACCGCGCCGATGCTGGCGCTGGCGTTCTGGCGCAACGCAGCGGGCGCGGCCGCGCTCGTGCCCGTGCTGCTCACCCGCGAGCGGGCCACGCTGGCCGGCCTGCGGGCGCGTGACCTGCGCAGCTCGGTCGTCGCGGGGCTCTTCCTCGCGGCGCACTTCGCCGCGTGGCTGCCGAGCCTGTCGATGACGACGGTGGCCGCCTCGGTCGCGCTGGTCACCACCACGCCGATCTGGACGGCGCTCGCGGCCCGGATCTCGGGGGTGCGGCTGCCGGCCGCGGTCTGGTGGGGCCTGCTCCTCGCGTTCGCCGGCGTCGTGCTGATCGTGGGCGTGGACGTCACGGTGAGCGCCGAGGCGCTCGCGGGCGATGCGCTGGCCCTGCTCGGGGCGATCTGCGCCGGCGGGTACGTCCTGGCCGGGGCGCGCGCCCGGCGGCGGCTGGCGACCTCGGCCTACGCCGTCGTCTGCTACTCCGTGTGCGCCGTGGTGATCGCGGTCGCCGCGCTGGTCGTCGACGCACCGCTGGGCGGGTTCGAGGCCCGGGACTGGTGGCTGATCGCGGGCATCACCGTCTCCGCGCAGCTGTTCGGGCACACGCTGCTCAACCTGGTGCTCTCGTCGGTGGGCCCGACCGTGGTGAGCCTCGCCGTCCTGCTCGAGGTGCCCGGCGCGCTGCTGTTCGCGCTCGTCCTCCTCGGCCAGGTGCCGCCGCTGCTGGCGCTGCCCGGGGTCGTACTGGTGGTGGCCGGGGTGGCGCTGGTGGTGCGGGCCGGACGTCCGGCGACCCTGGTCGAGCCCGCCACCTGAGCAAGGACCCCCAGAAGGACCTCGGTCCCCCTGCCACTCGCAGGCTCGCGGCGGGACCCTGCACCGAGGCCTCCCGACCACTCGCAGGCTCGTGGCGGGCCCCTGCGACGGGGCCGACGGCCGATGATCAACGCGGCAGCGCGGGCGTGCGACGCCGTCGCTACCCTCCGGTAGCCGAACTTTCCGACCCACACGCGGAGGCACCGTGGCCGAGCTCCGATCCCGTCGTTCCAACCTGGCCGTCCCGGGCAGCAACCCCCGGTTCCTGGAGAAGGCCAAGGGCCTCCCCGCCGACCAGGTGTTCCTCGACCTGGAGGACGCGTGCGCGCCGCTGGCCAAGCCCGGCGCCCGCAAGAACATCGTCGCGGCGCTGAACGAGGGCGGTTGGGGCGACAAGATCCGCACCGTCCGGGTCAACGACTGGACGACGGAGTGGACCTACCGCGACGTCATCGAGGTCGTCGAGGGCGCCGGCGCGAACCTCGACTGCATCATGCTGCCGAAGGTCGTCGACGCCGCCCAGGTGCGCGCGCTGGACATCCTGCTCACCCAGATCGAGAAGACCAACGGGCTGCCCGTCGGGCGCATCGGCATCGAGGCGCAGATCGAGACGGCGCAGGGCCTGATCAACGTCAACGACATCGCGTTCGCCAGCGAGCGCATCGAGACGATCATCTTCGGCCCGGCCGACTTCATGGCCAGCATCAACATGAAGTCGCTGGTGGTCGGCGCCCTGCACCCGGACTACCCGGGTGACCCCTTCCACTACATCCTCATGCAGATCCTCATGGCCGCCCGCGCCCGTGGCGTGCAGGCCATCGACGGCCCGTTCCTGCAGGTGCGCGACGTGCCGGCGTTCGAGGAGGTCGCGAAGCGGTCGGCCGTCCTCGGCTTCGACGGCAAGTGGGTGCTGCACCCCGGCCAGATCGACGCCGCCAACGAGATCTACGCGCCGTCGCAGGAGGACTACGACCACGCCGAGCTGATCCTCGACGCCTACGACTGGTACACGTCGGAGGCCGGCGGCAAGAAGGGCTCGGCGATGCTCGGCGACGAGATGATCGACGAGGCCAGCCGCAAGATGGCGCTGGTCATCGCCGGCAAGGGCCGCGCCGCGGGCATGTCCCGGACGTCGTCCTTCACGCCCCCCGAGGACTGAGACGCCACGACGCGGCGGCTCCGGAGCGGTCCGGGGCCGCCGTTCGTCGTTCCCGCTACCTCCGCCAGAACAGGTGGTGGGTCACGCCGCTCGGGCTCGGCACGACGTCGCGGTGGAAGCGGTCGAGCAGCTCGTCCGGCGACTCCCACAGCCGGACGCCGGAGCCGAGCTGCACCGGCGAGACGGCCACGTGCAGGGTGTCGACGAGGTCGGCGGCGAGGAACTCCCGGATGACGGTGGCGCCGCCACCGAGCCGCACGTCCTTGCCCTGGGCGGCCGCACGCGCCTGCGCGAGCACCGTCCCGGGGTCGGCGTCCACGAAGTGGAACGTGGTGTCCGAGAGCGTGAACGAGGGACGGACGTGGTGGGTCATCACGAACACGGGCGTGTGGAACGGTGGTTCGGCGCCCCACCAGCCCTGCCAGTCGAGGTCGCGCCACGGCCCGCGGTGCGGGCTGAACTTGTTGCGGCCCATGATCTCCGCGCCGATGCCGTGGGCGAAGTCGCGGGTGAAGTAGTCGTCGAGCCCGCGGCTGCCCCCGGGTTCGGAGCGGTTCGGGAAGCTCGCCGTGGCGAGGGCCCAGGCCATCAGCTCGCCGGGGTCGGCGTGGCCGAACGGCCGCTCGAGGCTCTGTCCCTCGCCGGCGCCGAAGCCGTCGCTGGAGACCGTGAAGTTCTGCACCCTGAGCAGTTGAGCCACCGTTGCCCCTCTCGTCGTCGGTGGAGGGGGGACCGCTGGAGCGCCCGGAACTCATCGCCGCCAACGGCGAGCGGCGATCAGGGGCCGAAGCCGGTGCTGGTCAGCGCCGCGAACGCGACGATCCAGAGCACGATCATGAGCACGAAGAAGCCGGTGACCAGGCCGCCGACGATGATCCCGGCCAGCGCCAGGCCGGCCCCCTCCTCGCCGGTCTCGCGGATCTGCCGGCGGGCGATGATGCCGAGCACCAGCCCGACGGGCGCGAAGACGAACGCCATGACCAGGGCGAGGATCGCCAGGGTGTTCGTCGGCCGGCCCCACTGCGGCGGGCCGTACCCGGGCGGGGGGCCGTAGCCGGGCGGACCGTAGGGCTGCCCGTAGCCGGGGGGCGGGCCGTATCCCGGCGGTGGGCCGTAGCCGTCCTGCGGCGGGTCGTCACGGTAGGTCACCGCCGCACGCTAGCCCGCCTCGGTTTCCTCCGGCTCGACCACCGCGCCCTCGCCCGGCATCCCCCGCTCCCGGCTCCGCGGCGCTCCGCCGCGCGGCCACTCCCGGAAGCGGGTGAACGCGATCGGGAGCCCGCGGGCGACGGTCAGGTCGGCGCTGTCCATGGCCTGCAGGTGCAGGTGCGGCTGGGTCGAGTTGCCGGAGTTGCCGCACCCGGCCAGGTGCTGTCCGGGGTGGACCGCATCACCCACCGAGACGCGGAGCGAACCGGATCGCAGGTGGGCCAGCGCGACGAACCGGCCGGACGCCGGCAGCTCGATGACGACGTGGTTGCCCGCCACGGCGGGAACCCCCTGGCGCAGTCGCCCGGCCTGGCCCAGCGCGTAGCCGAGCAGGGCGAGCTGGGAGCGGCGCGCCCCGTGGTCGGGCTCGCCGTCGTGCACGTGGACGACGACGCCACCGGCCGGGGCGAGGACCGGCCGGTCGAAACCCACGAAGCGCTCCGGCGGTTCGACGGCCAGGAGCGTGCGCCAGTCGCGGGTAGCGGCCGTCCGGTGCCGGTCGTCGACGGGGACGAAGTCGACGGCGTACCGCTCGCCGAGCACGTCCACGCCGTGGGACGGCACCCGCCGCGCCGGGCTGTTCTGCGTCAGCCAGCGGCCGCGGAACGGCAGGGCGAGCTCCACCTCGGGCGGTCCGCCCACCGGCGCCGATGCCTCGCGCATGCCGCCGAGCCTAGGGGCCGGGGCGGGTCGCGCGCGCCGGTCCGCCGCGCGCGGGAGTGACCGAGCGCACGCAGAGCCCGGGGACCGGGTGCCCCATACTCACCGGTAACCCGGACACCGGAGTCCCCGAGGAGCGAACCTGTGACCCGCTTGGCCCAGACCGCTGATCTGACCGACATCCAGCGCGAGATCCTGTCGACGGTCAGGAGCTTCGTCGACCGCGAGATCATCCCGAACGCGCAGGAGCTCGAGCACGGCGACGTCTACCCGCAGGAGATCGTCGACGGGCTCAAGGAGCTGGGCATCTTCGGGCTGATGATCCCCGAGGAGTACGGCGGCCTCGGCGAGTCGCTGCTCACCTACGCGCTGGTGGTCGAGGAGATCGCCCGCGGCTGGATGAGCGTCTCCGGCGTCATCAACACCCACTTCATCGTGGCGTACATGCTCAAGCAGCACGGCACGCAGGAGCAGAAGGAGTACTACCTGCCCCGCATGGCCACCGGCGAGGTGCGCGGCGCCTTCTCGATGTCCGAGCCGGGGCTGGGCTCCGACGTCGCCGGCATCCGCACCAAGGCCGTGAAGCAGGCCGACGGCGGTTACGTCATCGACGGCCAGAAGATGTGGCTGACCAACGGCGGCAGCTCCACCCTGGTCGCGGCGCTGGTGCGCACCGACGAGGGCGCCGAGAAGGCCCACCAGAACCTGACGACGTTCCTGGTCGAGAAGCCGGCCGGGTTCGGCGAGGTCAAGCCCGGGCTCACCATCCCCGGCAAGATCGACAAGATGGGCTACAAGGGCGTCGACACCACCGAGCTGGTGTTCGACGGCTACCGGGCGGAGGCCTCCGACATCCTCGGCGGCGAGCCGGGCCGCGGCTTCGCCCAGATGATGGACGGCGTCGAAGTCGGCCGGGTGAACGTCGCCGCCCGCGCCTGCGGCATCTCGATCCGCGCCTTCGAGCTCGCCGTCGCCTACGCCCAGCAGCGGGAGACCTTCGGCAAGCCGATCGCCCAGCACCAGGCGATCGCCTTCCAGCTGGCCGAGATGGCCACCAAGGTCGAGGCCGCCCACCTGATGATGGTCAACGCCGCCCGCCTCAAGGACGCCGGCAAGCGCAACGACGTCGAGGCCGGCATGGCCAAGCTGATCGCCAGCGAGTACTGCGCCGAGGTCACCACGCAGTCCTTCCGCATCCACGGCGGCTACGGCTACTCCAAGGAGTACGAGATCGAGCGGCTCATGCGCGAGGCGCCGTTCCTGCTCATCGGCGAGGGCACCAGCGAGATCCAGAAGACGATCATCAGTCGCGGTCTGCTCAAGGAGTACAAGCTCAAGGGCTGAGAACCCGTTGAACGCCTGAGGCCCAGAACCACTTCGGTTCTGGGCCTCTCGCGTTCACTCCTGCGTGCGCGTGTATGCAGGAGCCATGCGTGCAGCGGGAGTGACCGAGTTCGGCGGGCCGGAGGTCCTGCACATCGTCGAGGTGGAGCCGGAGCCCCTGGGTCCGGGCCAGGTGCGGCTGCGGGTCGAGGCGGCCGCGGTGAGCCCGACCGACACCCACGCCCGCAGCGGCGCCTACGCCGGGCGCGACCCGGTGAAGAACCCGCCGTGGGTGCCGGGGATGGACGTCGCCGGCGTCGTCACCGAACTCGGCGAGGGCGTCGACCACCTGTCCGTGGGTGACCTGGCGATGGGGATCGTCGTGCCCTTCGGGCCCTACGGCGCCTACCGCGAGGACAAGGTGCTGCCGGGCGGCTCCGTCGTCCGCGCGCCGGCCGGGGCGACCGCCGTGGAGGCGTCGACCCTGCCCATGAACGGGCTCACCGCCCGGCTCGCCCTGGACCTCATGGCGCTGCAGCCGGGTCAGGTGCTCGCGGTGACCGGCGCGGCGGGCGCCTTCGGCGGCTACGTGGTGCAACTGGCGAAGGCCGACGGGCTGACCGTGGTGGCCGACGCCTCCGAGGCCGACGAGGAGCTGGTACGGGGGCTGGGCGCCGACGTCGTCGTCCGGCGCGGGGACGACGTCGCCGACCGGATCCGCGAACACTTCCCCGAGGGCGTCGACGGGCTGGCCGACGGATCGGTGCAGGACGAGCAGGTGCTGCCCGCCGTCCGCGACGGGGGGGCGGTGGCCACGGTGCGCGGCTACCGCGGCAACGGCGAGCGCGGCCTGCGCTTCTTCCCGACCATGGTGTGGAAGGTCGCCGAGGACCGGGCGGCGCTGGACCGGCTCCGCCAGCAGGTCGAGGAGGGTGCGGTGACCCTCCGGGTGGCCCGCACGTTCCCCGCCGAGCAGGCGGCCGAGGCGCACCGGGTGCTGGAGGCGGGGGGCGTGCGCGGACGGCTCGTGCTCACCTTCTGAGGCGGCGGGCCCGGTTGAGCGCCGGCCGGGGCGGGCACCTGCGGCGGGACGACCGACGACGGACGCAGATCCCCGCATGACCTTCTCGATCGTGGCCCGCTGCCCGCACACCGGTGAGTTGGGAGTCGGTGCCCTGACCGCGCTCATGGGTGTCGGCAAGCTCGTGGGGCACGCATCGCCGGGCGTCGGCGCCGCCGCGTCGCAGGCGTCGATGAACCCCTACCTCGCCATCGACGGGCTGCGGCTGATGGCCGAGGGGCTGGAGGCGCCGGCCGCGCTGGACGAGGTGCTCCGCCGGGATCCCGGTCGCGACGTGCGGCAGTGCGGCTTCGTCGACCGCAATGGCTGCACGGCCGCGTGGACCGGTGGGCGCGCCCTCGGCTGGTCAGGGCACATCGAGGACGACGCGGTGGTCGTCTCGGGCAACCGGCTGGTCGGCCGGCACACGCTCGAGGCCGCCCTCGAGGCGTTCCACGCCCACCGCGACCGCGAGCTCGCCGAGCGCCTGGTGCTCGCCGTGGAGGCCGGCGAGGCGACCGGCGCCGACACGGAGGGCTCCCGCTCCGGGCACGTGCTGGTGCTGGGGTCGGAGGCCTACCCCCTCTGGGACATCCGCGTCGACTCGGACAAGGACCCCGCGCTGCGGCTGCGCGAGCTGTTCGAGGAGTACCGCACCGACTTCCTGCCCGAGGTGCAGCGGCTGCCCACCCGCCGCGACCCGGTGGGCGCGGCCACCCGCGACCTGCTGGAGGCCTGACCGGGGAGCGCCGCCCGGGCGGGGAACCTGCGGGCGGGGGTTTTCCACAGCCGGCGTTGGACCGGTTCGGCGCCGTCCGCCTACGGTCCCGGCGTGCGCGTCCAGGTCAGCGTCGGGCAGACCGACGGCACGCTGCTCGACGTCGCCGTCGACGTGGACGACGACCTGCCGGTCGGCCGCCTGGCCGCGGAGCTGGGCCGGGTCGCCGGCCTGCCCGCCGCGGGGGTGTGGCTCGCCGGCGGCCGGCTCGACGACGAGCAGCCGGTGGGGGAGAGCGAACTCGTCGACGGCGCCGTCGTTCACCTGACCGCGCCCGTGGTCGCGCCGGCCGGCCCGCGTGGCTGGCAGCTGCGGGTGCGCAGCGGCCCGTGCAGCGGGCTGGTCGCCGCGCTGCCGATGGGCGAGCACGAGCTCGGCCGCAGCGGTCCGTTCGGCTTCACCGACCGCGCGATGTCCCGCCGGCATGCGGTGCTGCGGATCGGCGCGGACGGCGCGACGCTGCGCGACCTCGGCTCGGCCAACGGCACCACGATCGAGGGTGCGTCGGTGCCCGAGGACGACGACGTGGCGCTGGCCCCCGGTCAGGTCGTGCAGCTCGGTGACACCCAGCTGGTCGTCGAGCCGGCCCCCGTCGCCGACGCCGCCGTCGAGCCGGCCGGCCCGGGGGCGCGTGCCTTCGTCCGTGCCCCCCGGCTGCTCCCCTCGGCACCCGAGGTGCGCATCCAGCTGCCGCAGGAGCCGGCGACGCGGGAGCCCCGCCGGTTCCCGCTGGTGATGGTCCTCCTGCCGCTGCTCGTCGGCGTCGTGCTGGCGGTCGTCCTGCGCTCGCCGCTGTACCTGGTGTTCGCCGTCGCCGGCCCGGTGGTGATGATCGGCAACACCGTGGCCGACCGCCGGCAAGGCGCCCGTGAGGAGCGCCGGGCGCGCGAGGAGCACGCCCGGGAGCTCGCCCGCGCCCGGGCGCGGATCGACCGCGCCGTGGCCGAGGAGACCGCCCGCCGGCGCGACGCGCACCCGGACCCGGCGACCGCGCTGCTCACCGCCGTCCTGCCCGGCCGCCGGCTGTGGGAGCGGCGCCGCACCGACCCCGACGCCCTCGACCTGCGGCTGGGCGCGGCCGACCTGCCCGCCCGCGTGGTGGTCACCGACCGGTCGGGGCGCGACGAGCCGCCGCAGCAGCGCACCGTGCACGCCGCGCCCGTCGTGGTGCCGCTCCGCGAGGCCGGTGTCGTCGGCCTGGCCGGCCCGGCCGCCCCGCTGGCCGGCCTGCTGCGGTGGGTGGTGCTGCAGCTGGCGGTCACCCACCCGCCGCGCGACCTGGCGCTCACGCTGCTCACCGCGCGCAGCCAGGCGGACTGGAGCTGGGTGCGCTGGCTGCCGCACGCCCGGCCGGCCGACGGCGAGGGCCCGGTCGCGTTCGTCGGGAACGATACCGAGACGGTGGCCGCCCGGGTCGCGGAGCTGGCGGCGCTCGTCCGCACGCGCCGCTCGGCGACGGCCGGCGGCGGGCGCGTGCTCCCGGAGTTCTTCCCGGCGCACGTGCTCGTCGTCCACGGGTTCCGGTCGCTGCGTGCCACCCCCGGGCTGGCCCAGCTGCTGCAGGACGGCCCCGCGGTCGGGGTGTACGCCGTCTGCGCCGACGAGGAGGAGCGCTTCCTGCCGGAGGCGGCCACGGCGACCGCGGTCCTCGACCCGGGCGAGGAGGCGCGGCTGGTCGTCCGGCGCAGCGGCCGCGACCCGGTGCCGGGCGTGCTGGCCGAGCCGGTGCCCGCAGAGCTGGCCGAACGGGCGGCCCGGGCGCTGGCCCCGTTGCGCGACGTGAGCCCGGAGGAGGACGACGCCGTCCTGCCCGACAGCGTGCGACTGCTCGACCTGCTCGGGCTCGAGCCGCCCACCGTCGACGGCGTGCGTGCCCGCTGGCAGCTGTCGGGCCGGAGCACGCGGGTGGTGGCCGGCGCGGGTCTGCACGGGCCGTTCACCCTCGACCTGCGCACCGACGGCCCGCACGGGCTGGTCGCCGGGACCACCGGCGCGGGGAAGTCGGAGCTGCTGCAGACGATGATCGCGTCCCTGGCGGTGGCCAACCGCCCGGACGCGCTCAACCTCGTGCTGGTCGACTACAAGGGCGGCAGCGCGTTCAAGGACTGCGTGCACCTGCCGCACACCGTCGGCATGGTCACCGACCTCGACGCCCACCTCGTCGAACGGGCGCTCACCTCGCTCGGCGCGGAGCTCAGGTACCGCGAGCACCGGCTGGCCGCGGCCGGCGTCAAGGACATCGAGGACTACGTCGACCTGCAGGCCCGCGACCCCGGCTCGCCGCCGCTGCCCCGGCTGCTCATCGTCATCGACGAGTTCGCCTCGCTGGCGCGGGAGCTGCCCGACTTCGTGGCCGGGCTGGTGAGCATCGCCCAGCGTGGGCGGTCGCTGGGCATCCACCTGCTGCTGGCCACCCAGCGGCCCAGCGGCGTCGTCTCGCCGGAGATCCGGGCGAACACGAACCTGCGCATCTCGCTGCGCGTCACCGACGCGGCCGACAGCAGCGACGTGCTCGAGGCCCCCGACGCCGCGCGCATCGCCCGGTCCGCGCCCGGCCGCGGATTCGCCCGGCTCGGGCACGGCGCGCTGGTGCCCTTCCAGGCGGGCCGCATTGGGGGCCGGCGTCCCGGCCAGGGCGCCGTGGCCGCGGCGGCGCCGTTCGCCGTCCCCCTCGGCTGGCACCAGCTGGGGTACGCGCCACCGCGGCGGCCGGCGACGGCGAGCCGGGCCTCCGACGTCGAGGTCACCGACCTGTCGGTGCTCGTCGACGCCGTCCGCGGCGCGGCGCAGGCCGAGGGCGTGCCCGCGCAGCGCAGCCCGTGGCTGCCGGCGCTGCCCGCACGGGTGCTGGTCGCCGACCTGGCGGACCCGGTGGACGGCCGGGCGACCTGGCTGCCCTACGGCCTGCAGGACCTCCCCGCGACCCAGGAGCGGCGGGTGGCCGCCTTCGACCCCGCGGTCGACGGGCACCTGCTGGTGGTCGGCTCGCCGAAGAGCGGCCGGTCGCAGCTGCTGCGCACCCTGGCCTGGGCCGCCGGCGCGCGCTGCTCGACCGCCGACGTGCACCTGTACGCCCTCGACTGCGGCAACGGCGCGCTGCTGCCGCTGGCCGACCTGCCGCACTGCGGCGCGGTGGTGACCCGCACCCAGACCGAGCGCGCCACCCGGCTGCTCGACCGGCTCGCCCGCGAGCTGGAGCGCCGCCAGCAGGTGCTGGCCGAGGGCGGCTTCGCCGACGTGAGCGAGCAGCGCCGATCGGTGCCGCCGGGGGAGCGGCTGTCGCACGTCCTGCTCCTGCTCGACCGCTGGGAGGGGTTCACGCCGACGCTCGGCGAGGTCGACGGCGGCCGGCTCTCCGACGTGCTGACGACCCTCCTCCGGGAGGGGGCCTCCGCCGGGATCTCGGTGGTGGTCACCGGCGACCGGTCGCTGGGCACCGGCCGGCTGTCGTCGCTCACCGACAGCCGGCTGGTGCTGCGGCTCGCGGACCGGGGCGACTACCCGCTGGTCGGCGTGCCCGGCCGGCAGGTGCCCGGGGAGCTGCCGCCCGGGCGGGCGGTCACCGTCGAGGGGGCGATCGAGACGCAGGTCGCGCTGCTCGCCCCCGACGAGTCGGGGCAGGGGCAGGCGGCGGCGCTCGCCGAGATCGCGAAGGCGGCGCACGTGCGCGACGCGATGGTGCCGCGGGCGGCCCGCCCCTTCCGGGTCGACGCGCTGCCCGCGCACCTGGGCTTCGCGGCCGCCTGGGAGCTGCGCCCGGCCGGCGCCGGCGCGGGGTTCGCCCTGGTCGGCGTCGGTGGCGACGAGCTGGCCGCCGCCGGCCCCGACCTGGTCGAGCGGGGGCCCGCGTTCGTCGTCGCCGGGCCGGCGCGCTCGGGCCGGAGCACGGTGCTGGCCGTCATGGCCGAGTCGCTGCTGCGGCAGGGCACGTCGGTCGTCGTGTGCGCGCCGAAGGCCTCACCGCTGCGGGCCCTGGCCGGCCGGCCCGGCGTGCTGGACGTCGTGCTGGACGCGGCGGCCCCGGCGGAGCGCTGGCAGGAACTGCTCCGCTCCGCACCCGGCCGGCCGCTGATCCTGCTCCTGGACGACGGCGAGGTGCTGCGGGACTGCCCGGCGGGTGAGGTGTTCCGCGAGGTCGTGCGCGGCGCCGTCCCCGGCTGCGGCCTGGTGCTGGCCGGGAACGCCGACGGCATCTGCACCGGCCTGTCGGGCTGGCAGGTGGAGGCGCGGAAGGCGAGGCAGGGCGTGCTGCTGTCGCCGCAGGGGAGCACCGACGGCGACCTGATCGGCGTGCGCCTCCCGCGCGGTGCCGTGGGCGGGCCGCTCCGGCCGGGTCGCGCGCTGCTCCACCTGGGCGACGGCGAGCTGCGGACCGTCGCCGTCCCGGCTCCTCCGGCCGCGCCCTGACCCGACCGGCGACGGCGGCCCGGGGACGACGACGGCCGCCTCGCGCGGGGCGGGGCGGCCGTCGTCGGGCGGTGGGCTGCTCAGCGGCCGAGCGCACCGGCCAGCTGGGCGTCGGCGTCGCGGAAGGTGGCGGCGGCCTGGGTCAGGTACTGGGCCATGCCGTCGAGGCCCGCGACCATGTTCCGGGCGCCGGTGGTGAACTCGTCGTAGGAGGCGGAGAAGCTGCGGCTGGAGGCATCGGTGACGTAGCCCTCGGCTACGAGCTGGTCGACGAGGGCCTTGAGCTGGCCAAGCATGCCGTCGATCTCGCCCCGCCCGTTGGTGAGCCGGCCGGCCGCGTCTTCCATCTGCTGGTAGGTGACGTTGACGTTCGCCATGGTGAGTCCAATCGGGAGGTCCGGGTGCTCCGGGCACCGGAGGATGCGGATACGCGGCGGAACGTAACAACGGAGGCCGGTCGACCGGGCCGCTCCGCGGGAACCTGTGGACAACCCGCGCGGGGAGCCTGCCGGACTCGCGCCGGAGGCCGATGCCCTGTTTGCTGGCGGGCGTCGGACCTGCGGAGGGAGCTCGGAATGGTGCACAGGCTCGTGGTCAGCTACGGACAGCCGGAGGACCCGGCCGCCTTCGACGCGTACTACCGGGAGACGCACACGCCCCTGGCGCTGCGGCAGCCCGGCCTGGTGCGGCTGACCTACGGCAAGCCGGTGTCGCTGGACCCGGCGCAGCCCGCGCCCTACCTGATCGCCGAGCTCGACTTCGACTCCGAGGAGACGATGGGGCAGGCCATGGCCTCGCCCGAGGGGCGCGCGGCCGGCAAGGACCTCGCCAACTTCGCCACCGGCGGCGCCACCTTCGTGCACTTCGACGTGCAGCAGGCGAGCTGAGCCGGTGAACGGTGCACAGGCGCTCATCCGGACGCTGGTGAGCGCGGGCGTCGACGTCTGCTTCGCCAACCCCGGGACGTCGGAGATGCACTTCGTCGCCGCGCTGGACGACGTGCCGGAGATGCGCGGTGTGCTGACCCTCTTCGAGGGCGTGGCCACCGGCGCGGCCGACGGCTGGGCGCGGATGACCGGCCGGCCCGCCGCGACGCTGCTGCACCTGGGGCCGGGCATGGGCAACGGGCTGGCCAACCTGCACAACGCCCGCCGGGGCACGGCGCCGATGCTCAACGTCGTCGGCGACCACGCCCGCTCGCACAAGCGCCTCGACGCCCCGCTGGAGTCGGACATCGACGCCGTCGCCGGGACCTTCTCGGCCTGGCTGCGCCGGTCGCTGTCACCGGCCGACGTCGCCGCCGACGCCGCCGAGGCGGTGGCCGCCGTCGCCACCGGTGGCATCGCGACGCTCATCCTCCCGGCCGACGTCTCCTGGGAGGAGGGCGCCGCCGTCGCGGAGCCGCTCCCGGTGGGGGGGGGGGGGGCCGGCGGGCGGGGCGTGGTGGTGGTGGTGGGGTCGGTGGGGGGGGGGGGGGGGGGGGGGGGGGGGGGGGGGGGGGGGGGGGGGGGGGG